>NZ_JANSIC010000106.1:3650-4801 GCF_047461955.1 Synechococcus sp. R55.7 | reverse complement strand
GCCTGTTTTTGCAACGGTAAATGTCTGCCGCCGAGCATTCTGAATTGACAGCAACGGAACCGTCACAATGTCCTCCGATCTGAGACCTCCCTTTCGACCGGTACGGCCCCCCAGACCCAGCTCAACGGGTGAGGCCAAGGGATCCCTGTCATCAGCGAAAGCTCAGGATCCTGCGGCAGCTCCTGGTGCTGTTCGCGACAGCGGGACGGAGTCCTTGCAGCCTGTTGTCAGCACCACCGCTACCTTGGGGGAAAAGAAAGCGGCAGAAAGAGAGCGAGTCTGTTTGGAACCCATCCCCCCGCCTGGGGAGAAGATGCAATACCGAGCCATCGGCCTCATCGAAGGGCAATACATCCCCTCCCCAGAGCACTTTACCCGCGGGATTTTGCGCACCTCGGATGGCTTGGATCTGAATGCCGTATTGCTGGGCCGGGTGATGAGCCTGGTACGGAAGCACCTGAAGCCGGAACGCAACTACCTGTGGGTGGTTTATCCTCGCACCCGCGACAAAACCGAAGATCTGCACGTGCAGTTGCTGGGGGTGTGGGCCCCAGAAGAAATGGGGCGAACTCTCCCCGAGGGATCCCGTCCGACGGTGGTGCCGGATTGGTTTTCCATCCGGGGCGAGGTCGTTTTTCAATCGCAGGAGAAAGGGTTCATCATCGTCAAGATCCGTCAATCGGGCAAAAAAGCTTCCGCCAACTCTCCCTCTCAGCGAGTCCAGAAGGATGGAGCCGCAGCCCCCAAGCCCCAAGCCTTCAAATTGCGCCTGATCGGATCCCTGCCGGGCAAAGGGGTAGGCAATTTCTGGGATCTGCAGGTGCGCCGCCGCGGATCCCTGCTCTATGTGGAGGCGGGCACTCCCATCGGCCCTGTGCTCAAAACGCCGCCGCGCCCACGCCTGAAGCGTTCCCCCCCCCAACCCAAAGCCAGGAAGAGTTCCACCCCCTCGACACGTGGGGAAGCGTCTATTCAAGAGCCGTTTTATCCTCTGCGAGATCCCACAAAAGTACCCAAGCCGGTTAAGAGAAAACGCCCATAAACTGGGCTAGTAGATCCTGCTTTAATGGAGCTTTTCATGTTGACCTTCTTGTTGTGAACCATTCTTTTACCCTGGTTAGGCCGTGGCAGAACCAACTCCTCCCAACAAA
>NZ_JANSIC010000106.1:0-3550 GCF_047461955.1 Synechococcus sp. R55.7 | reverse complement strand
CCTCCCAACAAAGATGAATTCATTTCGCCTCGCTATCCCTACTGGGGCGAAGTGAAGCCGCAGAACCTAGTTTTTGATGCCAACCTGCAGGAATTTAGCAATAAAGTGTCCTTGATTTGTAGCTTGGAAACCGGGGGCAAAATTACCCCGGAAGAAGCCTACCGGCAAATCAAGGAGCTGTGGAAACAACTCAAGCAGACCAAAAAAGCCATCTTGGACGATCCCCAGTGGAAGGAGTCTCCCCCCGACTTGCCGGAAGAGTAGCCGGCTGGATCCTGGCTAACCGCAAACGGTGTACACTGGGCGCGGATGCCGGGCTTGGTCAGGGAAGATGAGGACTTTTCCTTCTCCGGAGGCGCTGCGTCGGCTGCCAGCGGGGGCTGCCGATGGGGCCATCATTCTGGGCACGTTGGTTCTCCTGGCCTTGGTGGCGCAGGTGGGGGTAGGGGCTTTTGAGCGGTTTCAGCCCCCGGCGGTGGTGCCCCGGATCGACTTGGATCCGCGCAACCTGCCCTACTATGCGGCCCGCTCCACCTTGCGCATGTTCATTGCCTTGGCCTTTTCCACCCTTTTTACCTTGGTCTATGGCTACATTGCTGCCAAAAGCCGCTGGGCCGAGCGCATTTTGATCCCTCTGTTGGATGTCTTGCAATCGGTGCCGGTGTTGGGGTTTCTCTCCATTACCGTCACCGGCTTTATTGCCCTTTTTCCCGGCAGCTTGCTGGGGCTGGAGGCGGCTTCTATCTTTGCCATCTTCACCAGCCAGGTCTGGAACATGACCTTTTCCTTCTACCAATCCCTGCGCACGCTGCCTCAAGAGTTGGTGGAAGCGGCTACCTTGTATCGCCTGTCGGGGTGGCAGCGCTTTACCCAGTTGGAAGTGCCGGCGGCAATGGTGGGCCTCATCTGGAACGCCATGATGAGCTTTGGCGGAGGGTGGTTCTTTGTGGCAGCCAGCGAAGCCATCAGCGTGCTCAACCAGGAATACACGCTGCCGGGCCTGGGATCCTATGTGGAAGCGGCCGTCCAGGCGGAGGATCTGCCCAAGCTGGGCTGGGCGCTCCTGACCATGGCCGGGGTGATCCTGCTGGTGGATCAGCTCTTCTGGCGGCCTTTGGTGGCTTGGTCGGATAAGTTTCGCCTGGAACAGAGCAGCGGGGCTGCTGCCCCCGAATCCTGGCTGTACGATCTGCTGACCACGGCGCGGATCCCGCGGCTGATCGGCAGTTGGCTGTCCCCCTTGGCAGAGTTGGTGGATCGGCTGTTGTCCTATCTGACTCGCCCGCACTGGGTGGATCCCCTCAGTCCTGAGGCCGAGCGACGCCGCGAGCGGCTGCTAACCCAGCTTTCCTGGGCAGCTATTGGCGGCATTGGGATTTGGATTGTTTATTTTGTGGCTACCACTGTGGGCTTTGGAGAGGTGATGCTGACCTTCGGGCTAGGGATCCTCACCCTGCTGCGGGTTAGCGTGTTGCTGGTGTTCGCCACGGTGATCTGGACTCCCATTGGGGTGGCCATTGGCTTTAATCCAAAACTGGCGAAACTGCTGCAGCCGGTGGTGCAATTCCTGGCAGCTTTCCCGGCCAATTTCCTCTTTCCTTTTGCCACGTTGTTTTTTATCCGCGCCCAGATCAGCATTGAGTGGGGCAGCATTTTGCTCATGTCGTTGGGGGCACAGTGGTACATCCTTTTCAACTCCATTGCCGGTGCCCAAAGCATCCCCACGGACTTGCGAGAAATGGCCGTGGATGTGGGCCTGCGGGGATGGCAGCGCTGGCGAAAGCTGATCATTCCAGGGATCTTTTCCGCCTGGGTCACCGGGGGAGTCACGGCCAGCGGCGGCGCTTGGAACGCCAGCATTGTCTCGGAGATTGTGGCCTGGGGATCCACCACCCTGACGGCTACGGGGTTGGGCACCTACATTGCCGAGGCAACGGCGGTGGGAGACTGGCCCCGCATTACCTTGGGCATTGGCATGATGAGCTTGTTTGTGGTGGGCCTTAACCGTCTGTTCTGGCGACGGCTGTATCAGTTGGCGGAAGAAAAGTATCACCTTTAGTCTTTTCAGTTTCTGAGGCAATCTCTCTATGAGCTCTGCAGCTTCCCCCGTTTTAATTGAGGTCGAGAAAGTCTACAAGCGCTTTCCTTTGCCAGAGGGCAAGGGGGAGTTTACCGTTTTAAGCCAAATTGATTTGCAAGTGCGGGCAGGGGAGGTCTTGGCTCTGCTGGGCCGCAGCGGCAGTGGCAAAAGCACCCTTTTGCGCATCATGGCGGGCCTGATCCCCCCCAGCCAAGGGCGGGTGCTGAGCAACGGCCAGCCTCTACGCGGGCCTAACCCCGATGTGGCGATGGTGTTTCAGAGCTTTGCTCTCCTACCCTGGCTGACCGTGCAAGAAAATGTGGAGCTGGGGCTGCAAGCCCGAGGGATCCCCCGCGAGATCCGCCGGCAAAAGGCCCTGAAGGCCATTGACTTGGTGGGCTTGGATGGGTTTGAGAACGCTTACCCCAAGGAGCTTTCGGGGGGGATGAAGCAGCGGGTGGGCTTTGCCCGCGCCTTTGTCCTAGAGCCCAAGGTGCTGTTTATGGATGAGCCTTTTAGCGCTTTGGACGTGCTGACGGCGGAAAACCTGCGGGGGGAAATTGATGAGCTGTGGAATGCGCAAGCCTTCCCTTCCCAAAGCATCCTCATCGTTACCCACAACATCGAAGAGGCGGTGTTTTTGGCAGATCGGGTGGTGATTCTGGGATCCAACCCGGGGCGGATCCGGGGGGAGGTGAGAATAGATCTGCCGCGGCCTCACGAGCGCACGGATCCCCGCTTCAAGTCCTTGGTGGACTACATCTACGAGATCATGACCAACCCTGAAATTGCTGTTACCGGAGAGGTGGCTCTGCCTGCGCTGGCTGGTGATAAGGCCACTTCCCCCTATGCCCTGCCTCTGCCCCATGCGCGGGTGGGCGGGATCAGCGGTCTGCTGGAGTTGATCGTGGAGTGGCCGCAAGGGCGGGCGGAGATTGCCGATTTGGCCGAGCGGCTGCAACTGGCCGTGGACGATCTGCTGCCGATTTTGGATGCGGCGGTGCTGTTGGGCTTTGCCGAGGTGGCCAGCGGGGTGGTGCAACTGACCGAAATTGGCCAGGACTTTGCCAACACCACCATCCTGCGCAGCAAGGATCTCTTCCGACAACAGCTATTGGCACGGGTTCCCGTGTTCCGCAGCATCTTGCAGACTCTGGAAGAAAAAGGCAGCCGCTCCATGCGAGCGGACTTCTTCTTGGATCTTTGGGACGAACACTTCCCCCACGCTGAAGCCGAACGGCAGTTTGCCACCGCCATTGACTGGGGACGCTATGCGGAGCTATTTGAGTATGACGCCTCGGAAGAACGTCTCTATCTGCCCGAGCCAAGCGAGAGCTCCACTGCTCAAAAGCCTGTCGGTCTCAACTCTCGTTCCGACTGAAGCGCATCTGGCTCTGCCTTTTTCAAAGCTGCATCGTAGAGCGGAGGTATGGCGCCAATTCCAGAAAGTCCCAAAATCTACCACATTAC
>NZ_JANSIC010000105.1:0-9241 GCF_047461955.1 Synechococcus sp. R55.7 | reverse complement strand
CTTTGCAAGATCACCTCGATGATGCCGTTGTTGACCGGCTGCATGTTGAAGGGCAACTGCTGCTGGGTTTCGTATAGGCCCGGCGCCACCTCCCGCATTTCAACTTCGGGCGTTATCCCAATAATCCGAAAAGCAGCCCGCCCCCCTGGATCTCCTCGCATGGTGACTTTGAGAATTTCTCCCATGTGCAGGTTGGTGCTGTTGGTGGTGACACTAAAAATCCGGGGCGGCCCCACGGCAACAGGCGCGGAGACCGGCTGAATGGTGGAGCGGGTTCCTCTGGAGCCATCGATGGAAAAGGGAAAAATCTCCCGATGTTCCTGGCTGAGGCCGTCCTTGGTGAGCACAATCCTCAAGGTGGGATTGTTGGCCTGGTGGGTGGGGGCTACCACGTAGGTGCCTTCGTAGTGGTTGGGTCGTACCTCCCGCATCGGCTGGTTCAGGGCCAGATTCCCCAGATCAAACTGGGCGATCCCTCCAGATTCCCCCCAAATGGCAATGGTGAGAATGTCCCCTTCCACCAAGTCGCGCTGGGGATCCAAGCGAATGGCCTCAATGCGCGGATAGCGATTGCCGGCTGCAGTCAGAGGGGCTGGCTGCGGCAGAGGAGCTGGGGGCGGAAATACTGATTCCACTGGCGGAGGAGCAACATTGCCCAAGGCCAGTTGAGGTAGCCGCCGTTGAACGCGGGTACTGACGCCATTGAGGGTCAATTGAATGCTGATGTCGGGGCTGAGGGCGCTGTCCTGAGGGCTAAGGCTGTAAACTGCGCGGTAATAGCCGGGCTGCACCTCTTGCATCGGCAGACCCTGAACCACGCCGCCGATATCGACCGTAGCCCTGCCGTTGGGAGTGGCCTGCGCTTCAATGGTCAAGGTTCCCCCTGCAGGAACACTTCCTCCCTCGGGAGTGATCCGCGTTTGGAAGATTTCGGGTTGGACAGTCTCGGCCACCCGGGCTGGGGAAGGACGCAACTGGGCCACAGGGGGTGGCAAGGGCGGAAGCTGACCGCGATATACCAGGGCCTGATGCAACAACACTGCCCCTTCTGCTCGCCTCAGCACCCGATTGGGCTGAAGACGGGCCGGATCCGGCACATTCACCAGCAGCCCCGCCTCGCCTGCCATGGCCACAAAAGCCCGCCCTACCTCCGGCACATCAGCCGCATCGGTGTACAGAGCCATCCAGCGCTCAATATCGGCCTGGGTGGGAGCAGGCAATTGCAGAGCCCGCACCAAAATGGCCAGGGCTTCTAGGTGGGTAATGTCCCCTTGCGGGCGAAACTCGTTGCCCTCGTATAGGCGCATGGCCCCCGCCTGCAGCACGGCTTGGGCAGTCCAATAGTCGGGGGTGTTGGGCTCCAGGTCGCGAATCTCCTGCACCTGGTTGGGATTGGGAATGTAGCCGAAAAACTCCGTCAGCCACTGGGCCAATTCCAGACGGGTCAGGGTGGCTGACAGGGGTTCTTGGGTGATCACCACATCTGTCTGACGTTCCAGAGCCGCCACGTAGGGGTCGGTCCAGGCCAGCGAGGCTTGCTGCTCCACCCCTTGGGACCAAGCCGGCAAGCTGACACCCGACCAGCCCAGCGTCCAACACAAGCTCAGAGCTAGGGGCCACGAGCACCGCATAGCTGTCACTCCTGTTCCAACAACATCCCCTCAGGGCCAGCTTATCTCAAACTTCCGCCGTGTCCCCAAGCCCTCGATACCCGTTGGGATTGCGCCCTTTGGCAGTGAGATTCTGAAAACTCGGGTAAGAAGGTTCGCCGCAGGGATCCCTTAGGAGATTTTACCTATGCAAGACGGGATCCGGCTTGACAGCAAAGGGCCTAAGCAAGGGTCTCGTAACTTGTAGTTGTGCATCCAAATCCTTATCATTGTGTTATAGACTCAGAAAGTTCAGAAAGCACTTTTGCCCCTACCCTAGGGAGGAGTTTCATGGCTGGCAGCACCGGAGAGCGACCTTTTGTCGATATCATTACCAGTGTCCGCTACTGGGTTATTCACGCCCTGACCATTCCCGCTTTGTTTTTGGCAGGCTGGCTTTTTGTGAGCACTGGCCTGGCCTATGATATTTTTGGCACCCCGCGCCCCAATGAGTATTTCACGGCAGAGCGCCAGGAGTTGCCGATCGTTAGCGATCGCTTCAATGCTCTGGAGGAGCTGGAGAGGCTGACTCGCTAGGAGTGCCCGTGGGTAAGTGGACTATTCGTTGTTGCAATTTGTAAGTTGATTGAGCTTTTTGCGTAGGGTGATATCTATGGCCACTAAATCTGATGAACCCGTTTTTTACCCTGTTTTTACCGTCCGTTGGCTGGCGGTACATACCTTGGCGATCCCAACTGTTTTCTTCTTGGGAGCTATTGCTGCAATGCAGTTTATTCAACGGTGAACCCAATGGCTGATCAACCCGAAAGGAATCCCAACTCCCAACCGGTGGAGCTAAACCGCACTTCCCTTTACCTGGGTTTGCTGCTGGTGTTTGTGGTTGGGCTGTTGTTCTCCAGCTATTTTCTCAACTGAGGCCAGGATCCCACTCTGCTCTTGGAGTTGGGAAAGAGCGCAGGGGACAATGCTGGCTTTTGGCTAGCCCTTGCTCCCCTTTGCTAAGTTTACTGAGAATGTAATTGCTGCTAGTTCTGTCTTTTTTGGAGACCAGTTGCTATGACCAGTCAAGCAAGGATCCCTTTGTGGATAGTGGCTGTGGTTGCCGGTTTGGGTGTGATCACGGTAGTTGGGCTCTTTTTCTATGGCTCCTATGTGGGCCTAGGCTCTAGTCTGTAGGTTTGAGGTTTTCGGTCTGGTAGTAGCCCCCAATAGGTAGGGGTAAAGGGTCCCATGGTTTTTACGACCTAGCCGAATTCAGTTAGGCTTTGTTGACCCATGGCCAGTGTATCTACCACTTTTTTCGGGGCTACCTACCACAGCGCAATATCGATCCCTTGCCCAGCAGGGATCCCACTTCATTGCAGACCTTAATACTCAACTTAATACTCAATACACAGTCCGAAAAAGCTGCCGCTATTCCTCACCACTGGTTACAACCAGGCGGTGAATCTGGACTTCTCTCTTCTCCCCCTGGAGAGGGTGAAGTTCGCGTTAGCAGGTCAGGGATCATGGGCAAGAGCGCGAATTGCTGAGGACAGGTTCTGCGAGGGAATGTCTCAAACTTATGTCTCAAACTTATTTAGAAGAGCTATCTCTGTGTTAAGCGAGCATGAACTTTTTTAACGATCCGGGTGGTGGTTGCCGAGAGGGTAACTTAGGCCCCGTAGAATGAATCGCAAAATTCCAGGCAGGACATTCGGACATGGATTACATTCGCACCTTTAACGACGATCCCTGCGAGGGGCATCTTTCGACGCCCATCAGCGATTCTCCTGTCACCCGTCTGTTTATCAACAATCTCCCCATCAACCGTCCTGGCTTATCGCCGCTGTTGCGGGGTCTAGAAATTGGGCTGGCCCATGGCTATTTCTTGGTAGGGCCAGAAATTGTGCTGGGGCCGCTGCGGGATTACCCTGAGGCAGCTAACTTAGGCGGGCTGGTTACGGCGATGGCGATTGTGCTGCTGGGAACCGCCTGCATGTCGGCCTATGGCAGCGTTACCTTCGGAAACAAGCCGGAAACACCGGGGGCCGCTCCTCTGGCTACAGCTCGGGGTTGGGGGGATCTGACGGCAGGATTTTTCTTGGGAGGTATGGGTGGAGTGTTTGCTGCCTATTTCCTGCTGGAGAACTTTGCCGGGATCGACGCCATCTTTCGAGGGCTGGTGAATTAGTTGTCAAGTTTGTCAAGTCACTTGAGAGGAGCAAAATCATGACCGGTTCTTACGCTGCTGCTTATCTTCCTTGGATTTTTATCCCCATTGTTGGTTGGCTGCTTCCTGCAGTGGGCATGGCAGTGCTTTTTTTGTACATTGAGCGGGACTAGTCCCGGAGTGCTTTGATACTCACTAGTGCTGATTAATTTCAATTATTTCAGGCTAGAGATCAACCCCAGATATTGAGGCAGGGATCCCTTTTTTAGGGATCCCTCTCTTTTGGTCAGGATGATTTCCATCCGCGCTACCAGAGTCCCGAAAGGCGAAGGCTGTCCCCTCACCTCTTTTTTTTAGGAAGGGAGCATTTCCAAAGGACTTTAGATTGGAGCAGGATCCGGCGAGCTGATCCCAAGCCAACAAGGGGAAGGGCAGCTTCCGCAACACCCTTGCAACTTCAACGAGAAGGAGGAGTCGATGGCCAGCCTTAACTTTCCAACCCTGCGTATTGGGGATCCCATTCAAGAGGGCAGTTTCCAGGTTTTCCCTCTCTTTTCTCAGGGGGAGCAGGAAGTTGCCTATCGCCTTCCAGATCTGCAAACCCAGGAAGCAACCATCACCGAGGTGAGCGAGGCCGGAGCAGTACCTCACCTGGTTGTGGAAAACCACAGTGAGTTCCTATTGCTGCTGGGAGTACCGAGCAGAGTCCCAGCGGGGCGACCAAGGCTCAGCTCTGTTCTATGATGGGAAGGTGGTTTATCTTTCAGCAGTCTCTCGGCAGTAGTGCCAGGCTTCTCACCTAAGCTGGTTCCCCCTTTGGGGGATCCCTAGAAATTGGAAAAAGAAAGAAATTGGAAAGAAAAAACATCCTGAGTTAGCTCGGTCACCGCCTGTTTGGCTTCCTGGCGGCCTCGGCAATACCGCTCTAACCGCTCGCTAACGGAGATGGGATCCCCGACGGTCACGTGAACCCCCCGCCAGCCTAGGCGAGGGCGGGCTGGGTAGGATTCCCCTCGAAGGCGGGCCAGCACATCAAATAGAATGAGGGCAGTTTCTGCCAGCCGCTCAAAAGAGGGTTTGCTCAGCAAATACTCTTCCTGGACGGCTACACAGCTTTCCACCAAGCGCATGTGCTGCAGGTAGAGCGTTGCCTGGTGGGCTTTCCAGTCGAGCAACCCCCGCTGCAGGGGAGACAGGGATCCAGGATGCCGCAATTCTTCTCGGTAAATCTGGATCCAGGCGACTTCTTCAATGCGGCGGCAGCGGCTGTTCCAATCCCCCTGGGGAGATAGGCCAAAGTAGGTCTCTGCGGTTTCCAGGGCTCTGTGGAGCAGCCGCTCCAGGCGAGCGTTAAAGTGGCCAGGGGCTAGCCTCTGCTCTATCCGTGGTTCTTCTTCATCTCTCCCAGAGATGAAGGGAGGTAGGTCGTAGAAAGCTTCCAGTTGTCCCAGGAGATGCTGGGCTAGGCGGCAGATCCGCTGGGTGTAGCGAAGGTTGGGGCTCCTGGAGGATCTTGGCTCTGGCTTCGGAGGCGTCAACCCACTCAGGTGCTCAAGGCGCGCCAGCAGGCGCTCCAGCTTCGTCCAGGAGGGATCCGTGTAGTAGTACCGAATGCCAATGGGCAGCAAAATGACGGTCTCTGAGCGACCAGCTTTGGCCAGGTCCTCGGCGCACCAAAAGCACAGCTGAGCCATTCCCGGTTCCAGGGGATTGATCCGTTCGCTGTGGCCGTTGGTGGCTCCTTCTGGGGCGATTGCAAAGGGAAATTGCCCATCCAGGAGCAGTTGCCGGGCCGCCTTTAGCGCCACCCGATCCACCCTCCGACCGCGGCGTATAGGGATCCCGCCCAGGCGAGACAACAGCCACCCCAGCCATTCCCCTCCCCAGAGGGGCATGCCCCGGTCGTAGAGAAAATGGGCGTGAAGGGGTTCTCGAAGGCGGATCCCTTGTCGACGGGCGGCTTCGGGCACCAGGCGAGATAGAACGTACAGGCCCACCAGCGGGTCATCCACCTCCACATGTCGGAAAGCCAGGACTAGGCGAATTTGACCCTCCTGGAACTGGTGGTAGAGCCGCGCCAAGATCTCCGCCCCTGTGGCCTCGATTTTGGCAATGCCGGAAGGAAGCCAGCGCCGCACCCTCACCCGCAAGAGCAGGGGCAGGATCCCGTGGACGAGCCGTAGCACCCAGGCGCTATAGGCGGGCGGAATAAAGTCGAGGGGAGGACGGGCAAAATGGGGCGGTGGTGACAAGAGCAAGATTTGTTCCCAAGGTAGCTCAAGAGAAGAAGTGTAGTTAAACGCAAATCAGATTCATATCCCATCGCTCAGATTATTCATCAAGTCGCTACAGAGATCACTGGATATGCAGCCATTCTCAATCAATAATCAATATCAACAATATCAATGATTGAGATCCTTCCCCTGAGACCCCACGCCGTCGGCGCAACCGCTCTCTACTCTCCTCAAGCCCCCGACCCCTCTCTCACAAGGGGAGATGAGAGTTGGGAATCGTGGCCATGTCGTGCCCTTTACATTGCTTTCTTTGTCTTCCGTTGCAGTGAAGACGCTCTCTTCTCTCTACTTTCGTCTCTTAACTCAAGGTGGCTACAGGCTGGGCCTCTGCCAAGAGCGCCTGAGTTTGCAGGTCGGTGATGGTGACCAACAAGCGCCGCGAGCTATCAATGGCAAATTCGACGCGAAGGCGATCCTCTCCCACGCGGCCAGGGGGCTGCAAACGGGCCAGACAAACCGGTAAGGACTCCGTCTCGCTGAGGCGAATGGGCAGGGATCCAAGAGGAGCTAGGGATCGGAAATCGGTTTGCCGGGTGAGCTGCCGGCTGCTCATCCGCCCCAGCTCGTCGTAAACCACTTCCGACTGGACTACCTGGGCCACTTCTCCCACCTCTAGGCGAATCTCCGTTTGTCCGTCGTTGGCCACTTGCAGGATCAAGGGCTCAGCCCGTCGGCAGGGATAGGGGCTGCCCTGTTCGAAGAGGGGGTAGTAGATGTAGCTTTTCTGCAAGGGATCCCAGAGGCGGAGGGCATAGCTGTGGTGCAGGCGATCCTCCAGCTTCACCTGGCGGCCCACCTGCAGGGCGCCCAGGGCCACAGCATCGAAGGGGCGTTCGCAGCGCACTTTCTTTTTGCCGAAGTAGGAGCGCAGCAGCTCTTGAACTGCTGGCAGTTGGGAGCTGCCTCCTACCAAGAGCACCTGCTCAATTTGGTTCTTGCCCAATCCCCTCGCCTGGGCGGTGAGGAGAACGTCGTCTAGGCACTGGCGGATTTGATCCAAAAGCTGACGAGCTTCCAGGATCTCTTCCAGCTCCTGCCGGCTTAACTTCAACTCATGGGCAGTGAGGGCTTCGTCGTCAAACCAACTGCCCACCGCTTCCATCTGAGTGGAAAGGGCGATCTTGAGCTGTTCCGCCTGCTCCAGGAGGTTGAGCCAGCCCAGAGCTCCAATTTGCTGTCGGCTTAGCCCCAGTTGCTGCAGTAGGTAGTCGGCAATCCAAATGTCGATGTCCACCCCGCCCACATAGGCATCGGCCTTGGCGATCACCTCCGCTTTGAGGACAGGGCTACCCGCTTGGGGAGCGAGGGTGCGCACCAAGCTGAGATCCAAGGTACCGCCGCCGAAATCCACCACCAGCACTAGGGATCCCGGCTGGCCAACCGCATAGCCCAGGGCTGCTGCCGTGGCTTCATCGACAATTTGAACGGGATCCCAGCCACAGGCACTGGCCACTCCCCGCAGCCAATTGAGGTAGCGCTCAAAAGAGCCGACAGGGGCGGTGAACACCAGCTGTTGCGGCTGCAGGTGTTCTTTCGGGACAGCTTCCATCACCGTCTGCAAAAAAGCTTGGGCCACCCTCTCGGCGTCGTAGCGCTCTCCATCTAGAACTCGCGGCGGAGGGACAAACTCCGCCACCAAGTCCCGCTTAAACCCCTGAAACAGCCGTTGCGGATCCACTGCCCCCCACCGACCGGCGCGCACGGTTTCCCCCACCAGGAGCTGGCCTTTTCCCTTCACGTAGACCAAGCTGGGAATAGCCGAGTGGTCTGGGCGAGAGAGGCCGGGAAGAGTGAGGAGACGGGGCACTGCTTGGGCGGGATCCCAAACTGCCACCACCGTGTTGCTGGTGCCAAAATCAATGGCTAGGGTCGCTTTGGGGGCAGGTGCCATCAGCTCAATCCTCCAGGCAGGGAACGGCTGACTTTGGCTGGGCAGAGGATGTGGTCACCGCGGCGGTAGCCGACAAAGCGAATGTAAACGGGATCCCCCTTTTGAATATCCAGCTGATCCGGTTGATGCAGTTGCGGATCAAAGGGGACGGACTCCAGGGGGTTGCCGATGGGCTCATACCCCCAGCGCTGCAGCAGAGCGTCTAAGGAGCGAAACAGAGCTGTCACGTTTTGGGCCGGCCAATCGGGCTTGCGCTGGGCAATCTGGCGGACAGTGGGGTAGCTGGTGAGCAACGGCTGCAGCAGAGAGAAGAGGACTTCTGAGGAATCGGTGGATTCCATTTTGTCATTCCCGTTGAGGCGCAGTAGGGATCCCAAATCCCACTGCAGAGCGGCAGCCAACTTTTGCAGTTGCTCCAGGCGCAGGGATCCCCACTTCCCCTGGCGCACCTGATCAAGGGCGCGGCGGCTGATCCCGGCCTGGGCCTGTAAAGCCCGCCAAGAAGACAGGCCAACAACCCGCATGCGTTCCTGCAGCCAACTATCCAGCGGTCTCTCGGCCATTGGGTTTTGCCAGGGATCCCTACGATCATGCCCCAACTTGGGTCTAGCTCAGGGATCGGCAAGGCGCAGGGAACGGGCTATAGCTTCCACATCTCGGTCATAGCGCTCGCGCCGGCTGGCCGGGTACACGAACTCAAAGCCAGCTTGCAGCGAAGGGCGGACAACTGTTTTGAGATAGAAAATCCGCTGGCCAAAGGGCTCCGCACCGCTGACACGAACGGGCTCGTAGCCGGAGACCACAAAGAAATCCCGGCCAACAGCTTGGTAAGTAACCTGGCGCTGGTTTTCCCGGCTGCGGCGAAGTTCTTCCTGCAGGGCGCTGGCAGGGGTTTCTTGAAAGATGTTGTACCCACCCCAAGCGCGCAGCTCAGCCCCGTCTTGACCGAGAAACACTTGGCCATCGCCGTTGTCCGATTCCCCTTGCGGAATGAAGTCTGCCGGGTAGTCGATGCGGTAGCCGAAACGGGCATTGAGATAGGGCCGGAAACCGGCTTGGGCAACGGGAAGGGCGGGGGCGGGAGCAATGACGGGGATCCCCGCTCCTAGGATCAGTCCGGCAAGCAGACAAGCTAGGCGAGCAGCAGACTTCATGGTTTTGATTGCTCTAATCTGTAGCTATCCTAAGCTCTCTCACCTCCAGCCCCTCTCCTAGGGGGACAGAATTTGGTTTGTCCAAGCTCTTTCCCAAAAGACAAAGGGAATAGGAATCCAAGTTTCACTGCCGTTGAGAA
>NZ_JANSIC010000104.1:2641-9261 GCF_047461955.1 Synechococcus sp. R55.7 | reverse complement strand
TCGCCATCGCCAACGGGAACAGCGGTCTGCAAAAGGGTTTGCGCTCGGGCAATGACTTCCGCTTCGGCAGCTCCACCGCCAATGGTGCCCAACAGGGTGCCATCAGATCCCACGGCCAGTTTTGCCCCCGCCTGGCGAGGCACAGATTCCTGGGTGCGGATCACGGTGGCCACCACCAGCGGCCCGCGGGAGAGCATATCTGCCAACTGTCGGTAAAAGGTCTCGTCCACCTCAGCCTCGGTTATGCCTACGGCACCCTAGCGGGAACGGTCAGGGACTCAATGATCAAGAAAGCCCCTCTAGGATGGCCTGATGGAAGGCAACCCGGAAAGCCTGGAATCCGTTCTCCTGCCGACCGTGGTAGACGGCGTTGGTGAGCAGCGTCACCACCAGCTCCCGCTCTGGATCGATCCACAGAGAGGTTCCGGTGAAGCCGGTGTGGCCGAAGGCGCTGGGGCTGAACGGGTAGCTGCTGGCCAAGGGATCCGGAGAGCGCAAGGCAAACCCCAAACCCCGGCGCTCGTGACAGCAGTGCGCATCACCTTGCCGAGGCAACTGCTCGCGGGTCATTTCCCTCACCGTTTGGGGCTGCAACAGGGATCCCGTCAAAAAACTCTCCCCGAAAGCAGCTACTTCCTCTGCCGTGGCAAACAGTCCGGCATGGCCGGCGATCCCGCCCAGGCGGGCGGCATTTTCGTCGTGAACCTGCCCCTGTAGGCGGCGCTTTCGCCAAGGACACAGCTCGGTGGGGGCACAAGAGACAGAGACAGGGGGTGGGTCGAAAGGATCCCCCGGATAAAACTGAGTTTGGCTCAGGCCCAGAGGCCGCAAGATCCGGGCATGCAAGATCTGATCCAGAGGGGTTCCGCTCAGACGTTCCAAAGCCAGCCCCAGCAGGATCAATCCAAGATCGCTGTAGACTCTGCGGGATCCCGGCCTGTAGGCAAAAAAGGTGTGCAGGGCCATGTGCCGGGCCGATTCGGCATCGGGCTGTCGAAACAGGGGCCGCCAGGCGGGCAAACCGGCGGTGTGGGCCAGCAACTGTCGCACCGTCACCTGTTCTGTTGCAACAAGCTGGCCTAAGGATTCCGGTTCCACAGCAATCCATTTCCCCGGCTGCAGAGGATCTTCATAGGGGGCAATGGGGCGGGATCCCTGAAACTCCGGCAACAGGAGACTCACCGGTTGATCCAACAGCAACGCTCCGGCTTCCACCAGGGCCATGCAGGCGGTGGCGGTGTAGAGCTTGGTCAGCGAGGCCAGGTCAAAACGGGTGGCCGAGGTTGTCGGTTGGCGCCGGGTCTCAGGGTCGAGATGGCCTGCCGCCCTTGAGTAAATACACCTTCCCTTGTGGCGGATGGCCACTTGGGCAGCGGGGAAAAGGTGCGGAATGGCAGAGTTGAGCAGCCCCTCCAGCAAGGCTGGATCCCAACCCATCTGCTTCTCCTCCTGGCTTGGGGATCCCCAGTCCAACAAACAACTTGTAACGGTGTTTACAAAAGCCTACCGCTTCCCCAGCTAGGATGCCACCACGGCAGGCTACATCATCAAGGGATCCCGAGTGCGGCTGGAGTTGTTGCAAGCCTTTTTGAACGTGGTGGAAACGGGCAGCTTTTTGGCCGCTGCTCGCCTCAGCGGTCTGACCCAATCGGCCATTAGCCGCCAGATCCAGGCCCTGGAGGAAGCGGTGGGGGCTCCGCTGTTGCATCGCAAAAGCCCGGTGGCTCTAACCGTAGCTGGGGAACGGCTTTTGCCCCATGCCCGTCGCATCTGTCAAGAATGGCAGCGGGCTCAGGAAAGCATTCGAGAATGGCTGCAGGGCCAGCAAACTGAGCTCTGCATTGCTGGGATCCATTCTCTGATCGCCCATCAACTGCCGCCGGTGCTGCAACAGTTTTGCCGGGAGTACCCAGAGGTGCAGTTGCGGGTTACCGCTCTGGGCAGCGACCGCGCCTTAAAGGTGCTCAGGGATGGGCTGGTGGATGTGGCCCTGGTGATGGAGAACCCCCTGATGACGCGGGGGGCAGAGCTGGTGGTGGAGCCACTGTACTCCGAGCCAATTCAAGTATTGATGCCCGCCACCCATCCCCTCAGCCGCTACGAGCGGATCCCCTGGAAGGTGCTGGCGGAGTATCCCCAGGCCGTGTTCAAGGATGGCTATGCTATGCGCTCCTTGGTGGGATCCCATCTGGCCCGGCAGGGGCTTCCCCTGAAAGCAGCCCTGGAACTGAACACCTTGGATGCCTTTCGGGGGGTGGTGCGACAGGGGCAGCTCATTGCCCTCCTGCCGGAGTCGGCCCTGGTGGACTGCTGCGCCGATCCGGATTTGCAGGTGCGACCCACCGAGCCCCCCCTCTTGAGGCGACAGGTGGTTATGGTTACCACCAGCGATCGCTATCGGATCCCTCCCATTCGCCGGTTTTTGCAGTTGGCCGCCCAGCTTATCAGGCAGTCTGAGGTTGAGCCTGCTTCCGGCGCAGATCCCCATTGGCCCTCTGCTGGGCTGTTGTCGGTTTTGTAGAGACCTTTTGTAGAAATTTCTGGTCAAATACCCATATCGGTAGTTTCAAGTGTTCCGCCCTTATCTCCCCCTATCCTGAGTAGCCCAGCGCTCCCGACCGCCGATGCTATGAGCCAAGAGTTTCGCGAGCTGTTGAAAAAAATCGGCAGCGGCACCCACACCCACCAGGATCTCAGCCGGGCAGAGGCCGCCAGCGCTGCTCGAATGCTCCTGCGGGGGGAGGCCACTCCCGCCCAGATCGGGGCTTTTTTAATTGCCCACCGCATCAAGCGCCCCACTGCCGAGGAGCTGGCCGGTATGTTGGATGCCTATGCAGAGTACGGCCCTCTTCTGCCCCGGCAGGATCTGCCTCATCCCTTGATCATCTTTGGCCATCCCTACGATGGCCGCTCGCGGACGGCACCGCTGGGGGTGCTGGTGGCTTTGCTGCTAGCAGCGGCAGGGTCAGCCGTTTTGCTGCATGGCTCTGGCTTCTGTCCCACCAAGTATGGGCTGCCCTTGGAAGCGGTGTGGCGGAGCTTGGGGGTGGATTGGCGAGGGCTATCCCTGGAGCGGGTGGGGCAACTGCTGGAACAAACCGGGCTGGGATTTTTGTATTTGCCCACCTGTTTTCCCCAGGCTCAGGCTCTGATGGACTACCGGGATCAAATCGGCAAGCGCCCCCCCTTGGCCACCTTGGAACTGGTCTGGACGCCCTACCAAGGCCCCTTTCACCTGGTGGCCGGGTACGTGCATCCGCCCACCGAGGCCACGATGCTGGAGCTGTTTGCCCTGCGGGAGATCCGGCAATTTACCACCGTCAAAGGTTTGGAAGGCAGTTGCGACCTGCCACGGGAGCGAGCGGCCATTCTCAACCAGGGCGGGAAACGGCTGCTCTTGAAGGCTCGCGATTGTCACTTGGCAGGCCCGGAGATTCCCTTCTCCGGAGAGAAAGAGCTGCTCCGGCAGATGCAGCAGGTGCTCAGCGGGGATCCCTGTGAACTCACCCCAGCCGTTCTCTGGAATGGGGGTAGCTATCTGTGGCTCCTCGGCCACGCCCCATCCTTGCCAGAAGGGATCCAACAGGCGGAAGACCTGCTTCGCTCCGGACGGGTGATGGAGAAGCTGAAACAACTGATCCAGGTGATTGACCTCTCCTAGGACTGGCATCCCCTGTTTTGATGGCTGGAGTCAAGCTCTCCAGCCCAGGAAAGAAAGCCCCCCGGCCAGCTCCAGGGGGCGAGAAGCCGAAGGTTGGATCCTTTAGGGCAACAGCTCCTCGATGGCCTCTTCCTTGGTGTTGGTGCGGCGGGAGAGGGTGCGGCGGTCGAAGGTCATGTGGATCTCCCGGTTTTGCTCGCCATCGGCAGCCACCGCAAAGATGGGGAAGTCGATGTTGCCGTCTGGGAAAGCCATGTGGAAGCGGAAGGTGCCATCGGGGTTGAGCTGGATCTTGCGCCCGCCAATGGTAACGGTGGCATCCGGCTCTGTGGCCCCATAGACAATCAGCTCGGCATCGGCCACCAACCAGAACTTGCGAGAGCGCTGCGGCAGCACTTCGGAAGCCCCCGAGAACAGGCCCAGGCCGGATCCTGAAGCCATCCAGGGAGCAGCGGGCACCTCCGCCATGGCCATCCCCATCATGCCCACACCCGAGGGGATGATAAACGAGCTGATGGCCTGCTCGGGCACCAATTGGCGGCTGCCCATCTGGTGGCTGCCAAACAGGGATCCCGCCACCCGCATCGCCTCAAAGCCACCCACCATTTCCAGGAAGGGATCGACCGTGGCACCCTGCTGCGGCTCATCGCCCTTGTAGGCCACCACACCCATGCCGGTGGCGCTGCGCTTGTAAGGCTCGCTGAGCTGGTAGAGGGTGCGGCCCTGCAGGGCCATATCGAAGGGCACCGTCAGGAAATGCTCTTCAAACCAGTCGGAGGGAAAGACTGGCGGCACCATCACCGCCGCCGAGCGGGCCAACATCAGCCAGCGGCCATCTGCCGTCCGGTAGCCAATTTCCACAATGTAGGAACGATCGCTCACCGGGATCGGCAAATACCACTCCCGCGCCAACTCGTCACAGGGGTACTCCTGCATGCTGTGGGCCGGCTGGTAGCTGAAATCGATATCCGTCACATCGTAGAGGCGCAGCGCCAACTGTTGGCCGCCCTCGCGGCGCTTGCTTTCTTTAGCCTCGTTGGGCACATCCCAATAGGCGTAGGCCCACTGGGGATCCCGCGGCAGCAAAACGATGCGGCTTTCCCCATAGCCCTCCGGCAGATCCCCCAGCCCTTTGTCCACATCGGCCAGATCCGTCTTGCCGGCAACCTCTTGACCCCTAAACTTCGTTTGGGTGACCGATTCTTGCCCCTTGGGCTCCGGCATGGCATCGACAGGGCGGCCAGCTTTGACTTGGGCCTCTCGAATGGCCTCAATCAGCTGGTCTTTGGTCATGCGGCTGTACTTGGGGATCTGATAGCGGGCAGCTTCTTCCCGCAACTGCCGGATGGTCATTTCTTCCAACGGGATCCGCTCTTGTGGCATGGTCGGGGTCTCCTGTCTTCGACAAATCGGGCTTCGTGCAATGCTCCAGCTTTTGTCCTATGGGCCGATCCCAGCTTGTGGTTCTGAGGACAACCTTGAACCTGCTGATGTATCGGCTTGCCTCGGGCTCTCCAGCCGCTGATGACCACAGGTGGGGATCAACGGGGATCATCAAGAATGATGAACCCATGTTTGCGTATTTTTGCCTGTCGGTCAAGACCCTGGGGATCGCTGGGGATCAATCTCTTGTTCTCCGACCCACCTTTAGGGAGAGGCCAGGAGCCCCAGCTGCTCTCAAGCCAAGGGGAAGACTGCGCGGGATCCCCTGCCGAACCGGCCCTGCCTGGGTAGCATGGGGGAGGATGAGCGGTTGCCGAGCGGGCCGCAGGTTTTGAGGCCAAGAGGTGTGGGCATGAGGTGGTGGAAGTATAGGATTCAAGGCATACGGATCCAAGTGAGCTGGGCAGCACTGGGGATCCTGCTGGCGGGGCCGGTCTTGCCGGTGGAAGCTGTGGATGCCCAAACGCTGTTTCCTCCCCTTTACCGCTTGCAAGGGGGATCCCCTACCCTGCCCGCTTCTGAAGCAACGCCCTGGCGTCCAGTAACCCAGGATTCTGTTCCGCTCCCACAAACAGATCAAGCCGATCCAAAAGTCCAGCCGGCCCAACCCGGCCATGGAGAAGTGGCAGAAGGCCCGGTTTTCGATCTGGATCTGTTGCGGCAGTTCGGCACCAGCCCTGGCGGCAGTGGCTCTGGATCCCGGCAGGGGGAAGTGATCGGGCCGGGCAGCGGCCAGAGTGGGGTGCGCGGAGCCAGTCCTGGCTCAGGGGTGGGCACAGGCCAAGGGCCAGGGGGCGGAACGGGTCTGGAGGCGGGATCCCAGCGGCGGGAACCGCAAGTGACAGGGTTGATTGTGGATGCACGAGGCTTGGATTTCTTGCCTAGCCAGTCAATGCGCTTGTTTGATCCCGATGGCAATCAAGTCTATACCCCCGTTACTCTTGGCCAAGACCTCAACGCGGCCTTTGTGGGCAGCGAGGGCACAGCTGCCTATGCCACCTCGGAAGAGCAGGCCCGCTCACTGGTGAACCGCATCGGGGAACGGCCTCACCGCATTCGTGCCATCCGCACCCTGGGCTACGACCTGGTGATTTCCGCCGAAGATGCTTTTAGTCTGCGCCAGATGAATGCGACAGATGGCTTTCTGGATCGCTTTGCTGTGGTGGTCATCTGGGATGGCAGCCAAGCCAGTCTCCCCTGAGGCCCAGGGATCCCAGCATGGCCATCAAAGCACAGGACAGAGGAATGCTAGCCTAGCAAAAGTGCTCTGTCTGCACCACCCGCACCACCTCCAGCGGGGTTGATATCTTCCTGGGGATCCCAGCCTTATGCAACGGTTTGCCAACCAACCTCTGCGGGAACATCCCCACCTGGCGGTGTTTTCCTCCAGCAAGGTGGGCAATTTTGTGGTTACCATCCCGCTGTTGCGGGGCCTCAAGGAGAAGTACCCCGATTGTGTGCTGGACTTTTTCGGCAGCGAAATTACCCGCGACTTCGAACTTCACTGTCCCTACAT
>NZ_JANSIC010000104.1:0-2541 GCF_047461955.1 Synechococcus sp. R55.7 | reverse complement strand
TTTTCCGGTGCCAGAGGTCTTGGTGCACATCACCACTACCCGCCGCGCCAAGATGTGGCCTCTGGAGTACTGGCGGCAGGTGATCCAGTGGTGCCAAGGCCAGGGCCTGCAGGTGGGGCTAATCGGCAGCGCGCCGGAGCTGCAGCGATCCCTCTACCACGGCGGCAGCAGCGAAGACGAACTGCTGGCGCAAACGGGAATGGTTGACCTGCGGGGCAAAACCAGCCTCATGGAGCTGGCGGGGGCCCTGAAGCGGGCGCGGGTGTGTATCTCCGTGGATGCGGGGCCGATGCACATCGCGGCGGCAGTGGGCTGTCCCACCATTGCCCTGTTTGGCAACGATGCCGATGGGGATGGGGCCAGCCCGGTGCGACTGTGGGCTCCTCGTCTGCCCCACGTCTATCTCACCCAAACCGCCTACAAGTGCCGGGTCTGCGCAGAGAACAAGTTCAAAAACGAAACCTGCCTGGTGGAGGGTCATCCCTGTATGGCCCATCTCAAGCCGGAAACGGTCATCGGCTACTTGAAAGAGATTCTCAAGCAAACCTAGAGGTTCCACGCCCTCACCCCCAGCCCCTCTCCCAAAGAGAGAGGGGAGCTATGGAGCGACGGGGTGAGTTGTTTCATGGCTACTTGAAATGGCCATGTCTTGGGATCCCCATCTTTTTCCCCCTGGGAATCAGGGGGGCCGGTGGGCAGCAAGGAGTGCCCAGGGGCGCAGTTCGGATCCCTGGAAGTCCGTTTAAGCTGAGAGTTCAAGGCTGAAAACTTAGTGCCTAAACCATTTGGGTGTGAGCTGTGACTTTGGAGATGTGGTATCGCCACCAGCTGAGCCGCTTTGCAGAGTGGGGAAAAATAAGGCTCTGGCAAGGAGTTGCCCTGAAGCTGCTGGCCACTGCTTGCTTTGCCTGTTTAGGCGCGATCATCCGGCTCAACACTCCCGCCCTTCACCCCTTTCAGATTGTGTTTTTGCGCAACCTATTCGGGTTTCTCGCCCTGTCGCCGCTGGTGTTGCGGGCTGGGATCCAGTCTCTGCACACCGCCAAGATGGAGTTTTACCTCCTGCGCTCGGCGATCAGCACGGTGGGGATGTTGCTCTCCTTTTGGGCAGCCAGCCTGTTGCCTCTGGCAGAAGCTACGGCGCTGAGCTTTGTTCAACTTTTGTTTGCCGGCACGATGGCGGTATGGGTGTTGGGCGAGCAGATGCGCTCGTCCCGCTGGCTGGGATTGGGCCTGGGGTTTGCCGGGGCTTTGGTGATGTTGAGGCCAGGCTTCCGAGAGTTTTCTCTGGGAACAGGGCTGGCCTTGGGGGCGGCAGCACTCTTTGCCTGGGTGACCATCGTGCTCAAGATCCTCTCCCGCACCGAGTCCAGCCTCACGATTACGGCCTACATGGGCCTGCTGCAGACCCCCCTTTCCTTTCTGGCTGCCGTCTGGGTTTGGACCTGGCCTTCTCCTGAGCAGTGGCTGTGGATGGTGGCCATGGGGCTACTGGGCAGCATTGGCCAGGTGGCCCTCGCCCAGGCCTACAAGCTGGCTGAGGTGACGATGCTGCTGCCTCTGGATTTCTCCCGTCTGCTCTGGGCCAGCCTAATCGGGTTTTGGGTGTTTGCCGAGATCCCGGATGGGTGGACTTGGATGGGCGGAGCCTTGATCTTGGTGGGCGCCACCTCTGGAGCCTACGGCGAAGCCCGCCTGCCCACAATGCCGACCCAGGCCCGTACCGGCGGAGTTGGATAGCAGACAGATATCCTCTGCCAGGACTTACAGCCGAGGGAGAACAGGGCTGGAGCTGGTCAGGTCTGTGGTGGTAAGGGCCACCAACAGGGCTTCTGGACTGACGGGGAAGGGCAGGTGGTGGATGTCGGATCCTGGCTGGCAGGCCACTTGGGCAGCATGCAGCAGGTCGGCGGATCCCAAGTGACCTAGCTTGAGATCCCGCAAGTTGAGGGGCAGCCCCACCTGGCGGTAGAACTCCAGCAACTGGGTACGTGCTGCCAGCGCCAACTGGCTTCCCTGCAGGATCTCTTCTAGGCGGAGCTGGGCCAAAATGCCGAAAGCCACCTTCTCGCCGTGCAGGGTGGCCCGGTGCCCCGACAAGTGGGTTAGCCCGTTGTGGACAGCGTGGGCGGCCACGGTGCGACACTTAGCCCCACCCATGCCGCCGACGATCCCCGCCAGGCAGATGCAGGCATCCACCACCTGCTTCCAAGCGGTTCCGCCCGGCTCCCTCAAGGCCGCCGCCGATTGCTGGAGAAGCAAATCCCGCAAGACACGGGCTTGCTGCACTGCCCCAATCACCAGGGCATCTTCCGATGCGCCGCTGCTGACAGAAGACTCGTACCACTTGGCCAAGGCATCTCCGATCCCAGCCACTAGGGTGCGCGCTGGAGCTTGCAGAATCAGCTCATAGTCCAGGATCAGGGCAGCAGGGGCGCGATCCAGGCTCACATCCTGCTGAAAAGCGCCGCTGTCGGAGTAGATATTGGATAGGGCGCTCCAGGCGGCACAGGTGGCCGCAGAGGTGGGCACGGTAACCAC
>NZ_JANSIC010000103.1:6525-9339 GCF_047461955.1 Synechococcus sp. R55.7 | reverse complement strand
TTCGACACCATCTTTGCCGAGGGACAGCGGCGCTATGTGGAATCCCTCAGTGCCTATGCGCGACAGTTTTTGGGGCAACTGGACAAGCCGGATGTGGATCGCATCGAAGGGCTGAGTCCGGCCATCTCCATCGATCAAAAGTCCACCAGCCACAACCCCCGTTCCACCGTCGGCACCGTTACCGAAATCTACGACTACCTGCGGCTTCTGTATGGGCGAGCTGGGATCCCGCACTGCCCCCATTGCAACCGGGTGATCGCCCCCCAGACGGTGGATCAAATTGTGGATCAGATCCTGGCCCTGCCGGATCGGACGCGGTTTCAGTTGCTCTCGCCGGTGGTGAAGGGGAAAAAGGGCACCCATGCCAACCTGTTGCAAAGCTTGCGCCAGCAAGGGTTTGTGCGCGTGCGCATCGACGGCCAGGTGCGGGATCTGAGCGAGGAGATCGAGTTAGCCAAAAACAAAACCCACACCCTTGAGGTTGTGGTGGATCGGCTGGTCAAGAGCCCCGACATAGCGGAGCGACTGGCCGATTCTCTGGCAACCTGCCTGCGCCAGTCGGGAGGAATTGCGGTGGTGGAGCTGCTGCCGCGGGAAGAGGAGCGAGAACAGCTGCTGCAAAAGGTGGCCGAGTCGGCGGGGCAATACCTGAACAGCAAGCCAACGGAGCTGATTTTTTCTGAGCAATTTGCCTGCCCGGAGCACGGTTCGGTGATGGGCGAGCTGTCGCCGCGCCTGTTTTCCTTCAACTCGCCGATTGGGGCCTGTCCTGTCTGCCACGGGCTGGGTTTTGAGCCCATCTTCGACCCCGAGCGGATCGTGCCCGATCCCAAGCTCCCCTTGTACGCGGCCATCGCCCCTTGGGCAGAGCGGGAGAACCCCTACTATCTGGCTTTGTTGGCGGGAGCCGCCAAGGCTTTTGGCTTTGACCTCAGCAGCCGCTGGTGTGATCTCACCCCCCAGCAACAGCAGATCATCCTCTACGGCGCCGACCAGGAGGTCTACATCGCCGAGGTAGAATCTCAGTACCGAGGCCGGGGGTACTATCGCCGCTATGAGGGGGTGATTCCCCAATTGCAGCGGCACTACCAGGAAACCACTTCCGAAATCTATCGGCAAAAGCTGGAAGCCTACCTCACCTACCGTCCCTGTTCCGCCTGTGGGGGATCCCGTCTCAAGCCGGAAGCTCTGGCCGTGCGCATCGGCGGCTACCGCATTACCGATCTCACCGAGATCTCCATCCGCGACTGCCTGCACCGCCTGGAGCAGTTGAAACTTACCCCGCGACAAGTGCAGATCGGCGAGCTGGTGCTGCGGGAGATCAAAACCCGGCTGCAGTTTTTGGTGGATGTGGGCCTGGACTACCTAACGCTGGCCCGCCCGGCCATGACCCTCTCCGGCGGCGAAGCGCAGCGGATCCGGCTGGCCAGCCAGATGGGCTCCGGCTTGACGGGGGTGCTCTACGTGTTGGACGAACCCTCGATTGGCCTCCACCAGCGGGACAACGAGCGCCTGTTGCAAACCCTGTTTCGCCTGCGAGATCTGGGCAACACCCTGATCGTGGTGGAACACGACGAAGAAACCATCCGTGCCGCCGACCACATCGTCGATATCGGCCCTGGGGCCGGCATCCACGGGGGGGAAGTGGTGGCCCAGGGATCCCTGGCGGACATCATGGCCTGCGAGCGCTCCATCACCGGAGCTTATCTTTCGGGGCGGCTGCGGATCCCTACCCCTGCGCAGCGGCGGGCTGGGAAAGCGGTTGCCCTCAAGCTCACCAATGCCCACAAAAACAACCTCAAGCACATCGATGTGGAGATCCCTCTGGGCAAGTTGGTCTGTGTTACAGGCGTCTCCGGCTCCGGCAAATCCACCTTGGTCAACGAATTGCTCTACCCTGCCCTGCAGCACCATCTTGGACACAAGGTGCCCCAACCCGCGGAGATGGGAGAACTTGAGGGCATCGAACACATCGACAAGGTGATCGTCATCGACCAATCTCCCATTGGCCGTACCCCCCGCTCCAACCCTGCCACCTACACCGGCCTGTTCGACCCGATCCGCCAAACCTTTGCCCAAACCTTGGATGCCAAGGCCAGAGGCTACCCATCCGGCCACTTTTCCTTCAATGTCAAGGGGGGGCGCTGTGAAGCCTGCAAAGGGCAGGGGGTGAACGTGATTGAAATGAACTTTCTGCCCGATGTGTACGTCACCTGTGAAGTCTGTGGGGGCAGCCGCTACAGCCGCGAAACCCTGCAGGTCAGGTACAAGGGCAAGAACATCGCCGAAGTCCTGGATATGACGGTGGGGGAGGCGCTGGAGTTTTTCGCTGCCCTGCCTCCTGCCGCCAAGATCCTGCAGACCTTGGCCGATGTGGGCCTCGATTACATCAAGCTGGGCCAGCCAGCTCCTACCCTCTCCGGTGGGGAAGCGCAACGGGTCAAGCTGGCCGCAGAACTGGCCCGCCGCTCCACCGGCAAAACCCTCTATCTGCTGGATGAGCCCTCCACCGGCTTGTCTTTTTACGATGTCCACAAGCTCTTGAACGTCCTGCAACGGCTGGTGGATACGGGCAACACCGTGCTGGTGATCGAGCATAACCTGGACATTCTCCGCTGTGCTGATTGGATTATTGACTTGGGGCCAGAGGGCGGCGACCGCGGCGGCCAGATCATCGCCGTTGGCACTCCAGAACAGGTGGCTGAGCACCCCGGATCCCATACAGGGCGATATTTGAAGCAGGTTTTGCAACAACATCCCCCAGGTCGCTGAGCAACTCAGCCTGCTCCAGGGAGAAAGTTGACCGAAAGCGGC
>NZ_JANSIC010000103.1:2555-6425 GCF_047461955.1 Synechococcus sp. R55.7 | reverse complement strand
CGTCGCTATGGCATGATGGGTCGGAAGGAAAAGGTTCGCACTCTCCCCATGGTAGGGCAGACCCTGGGTGGCCGCTATCAGATCTTGGAAGCACTGGGATCCAGCGGACAAACCTACTTGGCACAGGATAGCCATCATCCTGAGCGGCTTCGGGTGGTGCTCAAACGCTGGCAGGCCGGCCAAAATGCTCCGCACCGCGAACACAGTGAGGACTCCGCCTCGCTACGGCATCTCTTTCAGCAAGAAGTGGCGCTGCGGGAGCACCTGGGATCCCACGAGGGTATCCCCCGCCTGTTGGCCTGCTTTGAGCAAGAGGGGGAGTTTTATTGGGTGGAAGAATGGGTTGAAGGGCCCACCCTGGAACAAGCTCTATTGCTAGGTAACGCAACCGAGAGGGGCCAGCTAACGACTCCGTCCCGCCAAATGCACTGCCATTGGGGGCACGACTGGACAGAGGCTGAGGTACGAGCCTTGTTGCAGGATGTGCTGCAAACCTTGGCCTTCCTGAATGGGGAAGGGGTGAGCTGCTGCAACCTGCAGCCCTCTCGCTTGATCTACCGTCAGGCGGATGGCCGATGGGTGTTGTTGAAGTGGGGGGGTGAGGAACAGGGTCTGGCTTTTTCCGGCTCTGGCTTCGGGAACCCCTATGGCCCCAGGCATTGCAGCGACCTCTATGCTCTTGGGCTGATTGCCCTGCAGGCCCTCTGCGGGATCCCGCCCCAGAAGCTGTTTCGCGACCCGTTGACGGGGGAGTTGCGCTGGCACGATCTGGCCTCTACTAGCGCTCCTTTTGCTGCTTTTCTGGATCGTTTGGTGAGCTGCAACCCACAACAGTGCTTTCCTTCAGCAACAGCAGCTCTGGCCGCTTTGCAGGCTTTGCCCCCCGCCGAGAGCCCCCCTGCCGCCGAACTCCTGTCCCAGCCCAGCCCTGTCGCCGCCGAGCCCTTACAGGAGCCAACCACCCCACCGCGTTCTCCGGTATCGCTGCGGGCGCGTCCCCGGATCCCACCGGTTTGGGCAGGAGGCAGCTTGGCGGCTTTGCTGGCGTTGACGGTGGCAGGGGTATGGCAGATGAGGGCGAACCTTGGCCTGCGGGGGGAGCCCAAGGATTCTGTCCCCCTCACGAGAACGGGATCCTCTGGCCCGGCAAAGCGCAACGGCCTGGGACTCCGTCCTACTCGCGAGAACGGTTCTCATGCCTCCGTCCCCACCGCCGTCACGGTCGCGGAAGCGTCGCGTAGCGATAACGACCCGGCAGACTGGGCCAAGTCTTTGCAGCTCAAGGCTACGCTGGAAGGCCCTGTCGCCGTCACTGCTCTGGCCATCAGCCCGGATGGAAATCTCCTTGCTGCCGGGGGAGACGACGGCGTGATCCGGCTTTGGGATCCCCAGGCTGGCCAACTGCTCCAGAGCTGGGCAGGCCACGAGGGATCCGTTGAGGCACTGGCCATCAGCCCAGATGGTACCTTTTTGGTGAGTGGGGGGGCAGACAAGACGGTACGGGTCTGGGATCTGGCGACCCTGGGGGATCCGGCTCTCTCGCCTGGGGATGTGCTGGCGCGGCTGCAGTTGCAAGGGCACACCGGGTTGATCAACAGTGTCGCCATTAGCCCCGATGGTCGTTGGATTGCCAGTGGCAGCGCCGACCGCACCATCCGCCTTTGGCAGGCCGACAACGGCCAGTTGATCCGCACCCTGGCGCCTCCCACTGCTGCCGCCCAGGAGACCCCTCAGAGGGCTGGCATTACAGCAGTGGCCTTTGGCCCAAGACCTACCCGTATGAATACTTCCCACCAATCTGAAGGGATCCCCCCTTGGATCTTGGTGGCCGCCAATGGAGATCCCACCGTTCACCTTTGGGATCCTGGCAGCGGGGCCTTGCTGGAAACCCTAAAGGCCGACTACCCCATCGAGCAGGTGCTTCTGAGCCCAGATGGCCGCTATTTGCTCGCTGGCAGTACCGGTGGCATCTTGGTCTGGAACTTGGGCACGGGATCCTTGGAGCGCACCTTGCCCCAGACTTTGTCCGGCTTGGCCGCCCTTGCCCTCAGCCCTGATGGCCGCTTGCTCGCCAGCGGCACCGATTACCGCGCTCACCAGATCAAGCTCTGGGATCTGCGCAGCGGAGAACAGTTGCGCACCCTGGGCGGCCAGACTTGGATGGTGAGCGTCTTGCTGTTTGGCCCCGGTCGCGGAAGCGTCGCGCAGCGATATGGGCAGACCCTTCTCAGTGGTGGCGCCGATGGCTCAATTCGCATTTGGGGGCCAGCCGACCCAGCTCAGCCCTAGTGGGATCCAAGCAGATAAAATACTCGACGAAGAAGGGATCCCGGCAGAGCATGGGCAAAGCTGTCATCATTGGGGCGGGGCTGGCCGGCTTGGCTTGCGCCAAAGTGCTGAGCCAGGCGGGGTGGAGGGATGTCCTGGTTCTGGAAAAAAGCGATGGCCCTGGGGGGCGGGTGCGTACCGACAAGGTGGATGGCTTTCGCCTGGATCGCGGTTTTCAGGTGCTGTTCACCGCCTATCCCAAAGTGCGACAGCATTTGGATCTGGGCAAGCTCGATCCCCGTCCCTACCGGCCCGGCGCTATTTTGGCTCAACCCGGTCGCTGCTGGCTGTTGGGGGATCCCCTACGGGATCTGTCCAGCCTTCTCCCCTCTTTGCTCAACCCCTTGGCCAGCTTTGGGGACAAGCTCAAGGTGCTGCAATTGCGATCCGAGCTGGCGCGCCGCAGCCCGGAGCAGGTTTTTCAAGAAGGGCTAGGGGGATCCGATTGCTCGCTGCGGGAGTTTCTGGAGCAGTACGGCTTTTCCCAACAGATCTGCCAGCACTTTTTCTACCCCTTTTTCCGAGGGATCCTCCTGGATCCAGACCTGGCCAGCAGCGCCCGCCTCTTTGCCTTTTACTTCAAGATGATGGCCGAGGGCTCCATCGTCACCCCGGCCTTGGGCATGGGAGAACTGGCCCGACAACTGGCCGGTCACCTGTCCCCCGAACAGATTCGCTACCAAACCCCGGTGGAGCGCATCCTGGCAGAAGACGGGAAAGTGCGCGGGATCCGCACCGCCAAGGGTGAAGAGATCCCTGCCGAGTGGGTAGTTTGTGCTACTGATGCCCCTCAGGCACGGGCCTGGCAGGCGGAGCTGTGCCCTCAAGCCCCCACCCCCATTCCCACCCAGGGGCGAGCGGTGACCTGTCTCTACTTCTGCGCCCCCTTTTCCCTCAGCCGCGGCGCCTACTTGTACCTCAACGCCACCGGCCAGGGCTGGATCAACCATTGGGTCCAACTTACCCGCATCAGCCCGGCGCTGGCTCCTCCTGGCCAACACCTGTATTCGGTGGTGGTGCTAGGGGATCCCCCCTTGAGGGACGAGGAACTGGCCCAAGCCTGCCGGGCCGAGCTGCAAACTTACTTCCCCGTCGCGGCAGCGTCGCGTAGCGATAAAGCCCCCTTGGAGCAACTGCGCCTGCTGCGGGTGTACCGGATCCCTTTTGCCCAGTTTGTACAACCCCCCGGCTTTCAGCAGCATCTGGTTCCCACCTTTAGCGGCCTGCCGGGCCTCCTTTGGGCCGGGGAATACACCCACCAGAGCAGCCTCGAGGGATCCCTGCGCAGCGGCGAACAGGCAGCGGCGTGGATTCTCCAAAAATCGGCGTAAATCTGTACAAAGCAATACAGACTTTCTTAAGCCTATTCCCAGCAACAAAGCTGGGATCCCGTGGTATGAAGGGGGTGGACTTGGTTGCCCACGAGGATCCCTCTGTCATGCAAAACGCTACCCTCAGCCCCATCCCGCTCCTGCAGCGGTCATTCGAGATGGCGGGCCCCATCTATGGGCCGCTGCTGATCCTGGCCTCTCCTGGCTTTAT
>NZ_JANSIC010000103.1:0-2455 GCF_047461955.1 Synechococcus sp. R55.7 | reverse complement strand
GTGGGTTTGATCTTCGGCATCGCGATCCTGATTTCGTTTTCTGTTGGGGGGATCCTGGGAGATACCCTAGGTGCGGCTGTGGTTGGGAATGCTGCCGCCACGGCAGTTGCGCCTATCCTCGATATCTATACAGTGCTCCTGTTCCGATCCCTGCAGCAGCTGCAAGCGCAAGCAGCGTAGTTTGGCTTGCCCTCACCCCCAATCCTTCCCCCCTGGCGAGAGGGAAGTTGCAGTTGGCCTAGGGAGAAGGGCGCTCCAGGATCCCTCCCCCCAGCAGGAGATCCCCGTGGTACCAGACGGCGGCTTGGCCAGGAGTGACCCCAAACTGCGGCTCGGCAAACTGCAGCTTTACCCGCTCTGGCGATTCCGGGATCACCATGGCGGGCACTGGGGGGGTACGGTAGCGCACCTGAACCTCAACAGCCAAGGATGCCGTCGGCGCCGGGATAGAGACCCAGTTGACTTGGCTTACCCACGCTTCAGCCTGGGTAGCCTCCTCCCGTTCCCCCACGACAACGCGGTTCATGGCCGCATCGATGCGCACCACGTAAAGCGGACGGGAAGAGGCAATCCCCAACCCCTTGCGCTGGCCCACCGTGTAGTGGTGGATGCCCTCATGGGATCCCAGCACTCGCCCCTGGGTATCGACGATTTCCCCTGGCCTTTGCCCAAGGTACTGATCCAAAAAGCTCCGCATCGAGCCATAGGTTTCAATCAAGCAGAGATCCTGGCTTTCGGGCTTGTCGGCTGTAACCAGCCCGTAGCGGGCAGCCAACTGACGGGTTTGGGCCTTGGTGTACTCGCCCAAGGGGAAGAGGCTATGGGCTAGGTGCTCTTGGCTGAGGTCGTAGAGAAAATAGGACTGATCCTTCTGCCGATCTACCGCCCGCAGGAGTTGGTAACGTCCTAGCCCGGCGTTAAAGCGCACCCGTGCGTAGTGGCCGGTAGCAATCTGGGAGATGCCCAGCTTTTCGCGGGCATAGGCCAGCAGGGGGCCGAATTTCACCGTTTTGTTGCATTGGGAGCAGGGCAGGGGAGTAATGCCCTCCGCGTAGCCGGCTACCAGGTAATCGACAATGTTGGCCTGGAACAGCTCGCGGCTATCCACCACATGGTGCGGGATCCCCAGCTGCTCACAAACAGCTGCCGCATCCACCAAGCCTTCGGTACAGCACTGCCCCTTCCCCCTCATGAGCCAAAGGGTAACGCCCTCCACGGCGTAGCCCTGTTCCTGCAAAAGGGCCGCCACCGTAGAGCTATCCACACCCCCAGAAAGGGCCGCCACAATGCGGGGCCGCGACGGGGATGCAACAGGTGAAACCGATGAGTGGGGGCTGATAACCATTGAGACAAGGGATCCTAGGAAAAGAAAGGCTCAGCCGGAAACAGAGGAGGCCTCTCTCTGGGAATTGGGGAACCCGGAACAAGCTGAGCCGGGATCTTTACTTTAGCCTTCCTCAGAATTGGCTGGCCCGGATCCCTTCTCAGGGGTGGTTTCTGAGATGCCCCTTTGCCGCAAGCGCCGCAGCGAATCCAGAGCCGCCGCCGCAACGCTATCGTGGGGATCCCTGGCCAGGTAGTTGAGAGCAGAAACGCTCTTGGGGGAAGGCAAATTGCCCAGCGCTTGGGCCAGCCGCTGCCGCACCAGCCAGTCTTCCGATTGGGCAAACCGCAGGATGTGATCCAGGGCCCGCGGATCCCCCAGTTCCCCCAAAGCCGCAATGGCCGCTTGCTGCAGCAACACCTCCGGCCCATCCAAGGCTCGCAGAAGCACCTCGTAAGCCCGCGGATCCTTCAAGTTCCCCAAGGCCACCGCGGCACTGAAGCGCACCAGCCATTCTACATCCTCGTAGAAAGCACGCACTAAAGCTTCAAAAGCCCGCGGATCTTCCAAATAGCCCAGGGCACCTGCCGCGTCGGCGCGAATGCCATAATCCGGGTCTTGGGTGAGGATTTCCAGCAACTTGGGCAGACAGGCGTCCGTTTGCTTGATCCCCAGGGCAAAGACGGCAAAAGAGCGCACCTGCAGGTTCTCATCGTCGATGACCTGCAAAATCAGCGGCACCGCCTGCTCTGCCGGCACATCCCGCAACTGGGCCAAGGCCACCATCCGGTCCGCAGAACGCGGGCTGCGCAAGCGTTGAGCGATCTCCTGTAAACGGGCGGGGTTGGCGGGATCCAAAGCAGAGACAGTCATGGCGTTAACAAATATTTACAATCTTTCTTCAGTATGGCAAACGAGGCTGCGCTTGGACAGAGGCCGTCTTTGTCTGGCCCGGTCGGGATCTCTGGGGACATGGTGCCACTGTTTCGATCGACAAATCCTAGCACTGTTGTCGAGAAAAGCAGGTTGACTTGGCCCCATCACGAAGATTTTGGATATTTTGGTGGAGAGGATACGAGGCTGATACATTTACGCTGAACACTGCTGAACATCACTGTTCAACTATGCAGC
>NZ_JANSIC010000102.1:7475-9396 GCF_047461955.1 Synechococcus sp. R55.7 | reverse complement strand
CCTCAGGTGCCTGTGCCTGTGCCGGGCTCTGCCGCTTCTCCTCAGATGCCCCCGCCCACCCCGGCTGCTGCTCGGCCTCCAGTGTCGCCACCTGTCCCCACTCCTGCTGCCCCGCCTTTTGCGCCACCAGCTCGCCCAACGGCTGCCGGTCGGATCCCAGTGGCTCCAGCTGCTCCTGCGGGCCTGACCCTGCGCCAACTGGTGCAGGAAGCCTATGACAAAGGCTACTCCGATATTCATTTGGGGGTAGGAGAAGTGCCCCGCTTTCGGGATCGGGGGCAAATGCTTTTGACCAACTACCCGGTCACCACCACCGAGATGTTCTATGGCTGGCTGCGGGAAAGCCTGCCGGAGAGCCAAATTCGCCAGTTTGAGGAATGTTTGGAACTGGATACTGCCATCCAGTACGAGGGTTTGGTGCGGTGTCGGGTCAACTGCTTTGTTTCCCTTCTTGGCCCGGCTATGGTGATGCGTCTGATCCCGTTGAAAATTTTGACGCTGGAGCAGTTGCGGGCACCGGAAGTGCTAAAGCGCATTGCCGAAGAGCACAAAGGCTTGGTTTTGGTGACCGGCCCCACCGGATCCGGTAAGTCCACAACCTTGGCGGCGATGGTGGACTACATCAATTCCAACTTTCCCAAACACATCATTTCCATTGAGGATCCCATCGAATTTGTCCACCAGAGCAAGAAATCGATGGTGCGGCAGCGGGAGGTCGGGATCCACACCCTGGAATTTGCCAATGCCCTGAAAGCCTCTCTGCGGGAAGATCCGGACATCATCCTGATTGGGGAGATGCGGGATCGAGAGACAGTGGATATTGCCCTGAAGGCCGGCCAGACGGGCCACTTGGTCTTTGGAACCCTGCACACCAACAGCGCCGTCCGCACCATCGAGCGTCTGCTGGGGATTTACAAGCCGGAAGAACAGGAGCCGATGCGTCTGCAACTGGCAGAAACCCTGGTGGCGATCATCGCTCAAACCCTGGTGCGCACCACCGATGGCAAGCGAGCTGCGGCCCACGAGATCATGCGCAACACCGATGCCATTCGGGACTACATCAAGCGGGGGGCGGTGGATGAAATTGAGGAGCTGATCGCCGACGGCTCCTATGAGGGCATGTGTACCATGAATCAATCCCTGTTTAGGCTTTACCAAGAGGGGCGGATTACCGAAGAGGTGTGTCTGGAGGCTGCCCCACGCCGCAATGAGATGGCCCAATGGCTGCGAGGCCGGATCTAGGGCCAGTCTCGAGATGGAGTCACGCCAAAGTGCTTGAGGGAAGGTTTGCCCTATCCTAAACTGGGAGCAGCCGGCGGCGCTGGCTTGCCGAGCTACCTGCTCATCTCTTGGGCCGACCTTGGGCTGGGGGGATGGGTTGCGAATTGATGAACCGAATTGAAAGCAAGTTAGAAAACAGGAGAATCCCTACCGTGAGCGTGATCAACCAGATCATCGAGACCGCGGATGACCAGCTGCGTTACCTCTCAGTTAGCGAACTGGAAGCCATCAGGAATTACATGACCACCGGCGAGAGGCGCTTGCAAATCGCTCAGGTGTTAGCAGAAAACAAAAAGCGCATCATTGACCAGGCCCAGAAGCAGCTATTCGCCAAGCGGCCCGAGTACGTGCAACCCGGTGGCAATGCCTACGGTGACAAGCGCTACAACCAATGTTTGCGAGATTACGACTGGTATCTGCGTCTGGTGACCTATGGCATTATTGCCGGCAGCAAAGAGCCGATTGAGTCTATCGGCCTGATAGGGGTGCGGGAAATGTACAATGCCCTCAACGTACCCATCGCCGGCATGATCGATGCGATTGTCTTTTTGAAGGAAGCTGCCCTCAGCTTGTTGGAGCCGGCGGCAGCCGCTGAAGCCGCCCCTTACTTTGACTACATCATCAATGCCATGAGCTAGGG
>NZ_JANSIC010000102.1:0-7375 GCF_047461955.1 Synechococcus sp. R55.7 | reverse complement strand
CAGGGATCCCAAGGCAGCCCGGGCATGTACGGCCACCTGTTCTTGGGAATCCTGGGCCAGCCGGGTCAGTCCGGCGCGAGCGGCTTCTGTTCCCAACTTGGCCAGGGCAATGCAGACGCGGTAGCGCAGTTGCCAGTCGTCGGAATCAATGAGGGGATCCAGGTAGGGGATGGCCCGCGGATCCCCCAGATCGCCCAAGGCAGCGGCAGCGGCTGTGGTGATCAGCTCGCTCTTGTCCTGCAAAGCTTCCACCAGAGTGTCGAAGGCGGCAGGGTTCCCCAGCTCTCCCAGGGCAGCGATGATGCTAAACCGTACCAGCCACTCCGTTTCTCGCCGATAAGCTTCCAGGAGATCGGCCAGGGCCTGTGGCTGCTTGAGATCCCCCAGGGCAGCGGCGGCAGCAGCCCGCACATCGAACTCCGGATCCTCTCGCAAAGAGCGCTGCAAAATGGGCAACAGTAGGTTCGGATCGACGCCAGACAGGGTGCCCATCTGGCTGATGGCAGCATAACGGACGCGGGCATTCTCGTCGTGAATCGCTCGCTGCAGCAATGTCAGGGCTTCTGGCCCAGGCAGTTCTCTGGCTTTGTTGACAGCGCGCAGCCGATTTCCCAAGTCTTGTGAGTTCAACAGCTCCAGCAAAGCGGGCAGTGCCGGAGGATCCCCAGAGGTTGTTGTCATATCCCATTCTCTCCATAACCCTCCTCGGCCATAGCGAGGGAGGAAAAGCCGATGTTATTATCTTGAAGCAGTGCATCCAGTCCCTTGATCTTATGGCCTTATTGCAACAAGAGAAGCAGCAGATCATTGAGAGCTATCGACTGCACGACACCGACACCGGTTCTGCCGAGGTTCAGGTGGCTCTGCTCACCAGTCGCATCAACCAGCTCTCTCAGCACCTTCAGAGAAACCCGAAGGATTTCAACTCCCGCCGCGGCCTGCTGATGATGATCGGTCGTCGCAAGCGTTTGCTCAACTACATCGCCAAGCATTCTCCTGACCGCTTCCGGGAGCTGGCCGAACGGCTGAACATCCGGGTGAAAAAGTAGGCAGCCCATCCAAAACGCTATCGGAGATCTGTCTTCGTGGGCAAATCCAGCCGCCAGTCCAAAACCTTTCGCCGTCGCTCCCCCTCCGCCTCTGTTGAGGTGGAGAAGAAGCCGGCCAAGAAGGAGCCTGTTGCCGTGATTCCCCCTGAGGTCAGCCGGCGGATGGTGCGGCGGATTCTGGTGTTTTCTGGGATCCCTTCTGGGCTGGGCCTGAGCAGCTTTTTTGTGAATTACTATCTCTTGACCAACCATGTGGTCGCTCTGCCCCCTTACTTCACCTTGGCGGAGTCGCTAACTTTGTTTGGCCTTGGTTTTTTGGGCATCAGCTACGGTGTGTTCTCGGCTTCCTGGGATCCCGAGCCGGGATCCCTGCTGGGAATTGGAGAATTCCGGCGCAATTTGGGCAACGTCATCCAACAGTGGCGGGAATCTGCTGCCCGATCTTCTGAATCTTCCGACTCTGGAGAAGCTTGATTCTTCTCCCATCGCCTTTTCCAGGCCGGTTGCTGCCTACAATCAAGAGGGATCCAAGTCCATTCTGGCGGCAGCGGCTACCCCCAGTTCTCCAGCATGAAAATAGCCTACTTCGACTGTGCGGCGGGCATTGCCGGCGATATGTGTCTAGGAGCCCTGCTGGATTGCGGGGTGCCTTTGGAGTACCTCAACCGTCAGCTCCAGGCGTTGGGCATCGAGGGGGAATATAGCCTGCAGGTGAGCCGGGTGCAGCGGTGTGGGCAGCCTGCTCTGCAAGCTGTGGTGGAGGTGCTGGGATCCCAGAGTGGGGGATCCCTTGCTCGGCATTGGGCAGAGATTCAGGCTTTGATCGCGGGATCCCAGCTTTCCCCAGCCATTAAGGCCCGCAGCTTGGCGGTGTTTGAAAAGTTGGCGCAGGCGGAAGCAAAAGTCCATCAGATGCCTGTGGAAAAAGTGCACTTTCACGAAGTGGGGGCAGTGGATGCTTTGGTGGATATTGTCGGCACTTGCATTGGCCTGGATTGGCTGCAGGTGGAGCGGGTGTTGTCATCCCCCCATCCTGTTGGGGGCGGCTGGGTGAGCACAGAGCATGGCAAATTGGCCGTGCCGGTGCCGGCGGTGATCGAGTTGTGGGAAATGGGCCGCGTGCCGGTGTTCAGCAACGGGGTGGAAGCCGAGCTGGTGACCCCCACAGGAGCAGCCTTGGCTGTGGCGTTGGCGGAAGAGTTTGGCCCCTGTCCGCCGATGCGGGTGGAAAAAGTGGGGCGTGGGGCCGGTGCCCAAGAGCTGCCCATTCCCAACGTGTTTCGTCTCTGGATTGGGGAAGCCAATGGGGGAGAGCTAACGGAAACGGTATCGGTGTTGCAAACCCAAATCGACGATCTCAACCCCCAAGTGGTTGCCTACACCTGCGAGCAGTTGTTGGCCCTCGGGGCCTGGGACGTGTTTACCCAGCCGATCACCATGAAACAGGGGCGGCCGGGGATCCTGCTTACCGTCATCTGTCCGCCGGATCGGGTGCCGGAGTGTCAAGATCTCATCTTCCGGGAGACCACCACCCTGGGCATTCGCCACTTCCAACAGCAGCGCACCCTGCTGGAGCGGGTTATCGAGCGGGTGGAAACCCCTTACGGCTTGGTCGACATCAAAGTGGCCCGCCACCATGGCCGCATCGTCAACGCTCAGCCGGAGTTTCGCGACTGTGTGGCCCGCGCCCAGGAGTTTCACGTGCCGGTTCAGACGGTGTGGCTGGCGGCCCAATCGGCTTGGCAAAGCCGGTTGCAAGGTTGAAGAGACACCGAACCTGTTCCACCCCCAATGGAATTTGCTCCTATTGAACACAGATTGGCAGCCGTGGCCTGCTAGCCTGGGAGATGTCGATCTTGCTCTCTCCGCCGACCACAACAATGGAATCCCAAGCCTCTCAATTTAACTTTGACCGCAAACTGTGGGATCGGTTTATCACCGTGGCCCAGCCCTACTTTTACCCCAGAGTGCGCTATGGGGGCTGGATCTTTTTGGGCTTGCTGGCAGCGGCCATGGTGTTTGTGGTTGCCCTGATGTTCTTTGTGGAGATTGGGGTAACTTTGGTCGGTCAGGCCCTGTTCCCAGAGTTTTTTACCAATGTGGCAGCCGGATTGGTGGCCCAAACGAAGAGAAACTTGTCCTCGCCGGTGCTGTGGGTAGCCGCGATCAGCTTGGCTTTGAGCAGCCTTTGTTTTGGGGCAGTGTGGCGGCAGCTTCGCCAGCGCTGGTTGCAGTGGGTGCTGCTCACCTTTTTGCTGTTTCTGTCGCTGACGGTCAACCGGCTGAACGTGATGATCAGCTTTATCTTTCGGTTTATCGACACAGCTCTGCAGCAAAAAGAAGAGCCCACTTTCTGGCAGTTTTTGATTATTTATGGAGTGCTGATTATCTCAGCCATTCCGATTTTGGTGATCTACCGCTACACTCGCCTCAAGCTAGGGCTGTTTTGGCGAGAATGGCTGACCGATCATTTTCTGGATCGCTACTTCGATCAGCGGGCTTACTACGAGCTGGATTCCAACGCCGCCAACACCGAAATCGACAACCCCGACCAGCGCATTTCCGAGGATGTTCGCTCCTTTACCGGCACCACCCTCTCCTTCCTGTTGGACATTCTCGACTCGATTCTCACCCTCTATGCTTTTACTGGCATTCTCTATGGCATTTCTCGTCCGTTGGCGTTGGGGCTGGTGGTCTATGCCACCATTGGTACCGCTATTGCCATTTTGGCTGGTCGCAAGCTGATCAAAATTAACTTCGATCAACTGCGCTACGAAGCCGATTTTCGCTACAGCTTAGTGCACGTGCGGGATAATGCCGAGTCCATTGCCTTCTACCAGGGAGAGGATCAAGAACTCAGGCAAATTTTGCATCGCTTTGGTGCGGCCTTGCGCAATTTTAACTTGCTGATCATCTGGCAGGCCATCATCGATATTTTCCAGTACGCCTACAACTATTTCACCCGCATTGTGCCCTATGTCATCGTCGCCCCCCTTTACTTCAGCGGCGTGCGAGACTTCGGCACCATCACCCAGGCCACCATTGCCTTCAGCCAGGTGTTGAGCGCCCTCTCCATTGTGGCCAACCAGATCCAGAGCATTTCCAGTTTTGCCGCTGGGATCAACCGCTTAGGCTCCTTTCACGAGTCTCTGGAAGATCCGGCGCTGCGCCACACCGGCGCTCGGGAAAGCAACATTCAAACTCGCATTGCCCAGCAATTGGCGCTAAACCACGTCACTTTGCTCACCCCCAATTCAGAACGAACCCTGGTGCGGGATCTCTCCTTCGCCTTGGAAGCCGGCCAGCGGCTTTTGATTGTCGGTGTTAGCGGCAGCGGCAAAAGTTCCCTATTGCGGGCCATTGCCGGCCTATGGACCAACGGCCAGGGATCCATCGCCCGCCCAGATACTCAGGAGATGCTCTTTTTGCCCCAGAAACCCTATATGCTGCTGGGATCCCTGCGGGATCAACTGCTCTATCCCAAACGCCGCCGAGACCTCACCGATGAAGATCTCATCCGAGTCTTGGCCCAGGTGAACCTGGGAGACTTGCCGGAGCGGGTGGGCGGCTTTGATGTGGAGAAAGACTGGGCCAGCACTCTCTCCCTTGGGGAACAGCAGCGTCTTGCCTTTGCCCGCATTTTGATCACCCAGCCCCGCTACGCCATTTTGGACGAGGCCACCAGCGCCCTGGATGTGGCCAACGAAAAACTGCTCTACCTGCAGCTGCAACACCTGAACACCACCTACATCAGCGTTGGGCATCGCCCCACCCTCCTGGCCTACCACGACTTGGTCTTGGAGCTGCAGGGGAATTGTGCCTGGCAACTGTGGTCGGTGCAGGAGTACGGTGCCCGCCTAGCCCTGGCCAGCTAGCAGCGCCGACATCTCCAGCTGACTCAAATGACAAGCTTTGCGGGTTTGGGACAAAACCCGGATAGGAGGCTGACTTTTCCAACTGGACGCTCTTCAAAGGAGGTGATAGCCTGTTATTCACAAGTATTCCGACCGGTTTACCGGAGATCACCAATGCCCCCCATGATCCCATCCGAGGCCAAGCGCTCCAAGGTGGAGCAGATCAAGGCAGACAGCCACTTTCTACGGGATCCCCTTCAGCAGGAGCTGGCCCAAGACACCACCCACTTCAGCGAAGCAGCGGTGCAGGTGCTGAAGTTTCACGGGGCTTACCAGCAGGACGACCGGGATCGGCGGCAGCAGCGAAAGCAGGAGGGGCTGGAGCGGGCCTATTCGATGATGTTGCGCACCCGCATCCCAGGGGGACACGTGCCCCCCCAGCTTTACTTGACCCTGGATCGGCTGGCCGATGAGTACGGCAATGGCACCCTGCGAGCCACAACGCGGCAAACCTTTCAGTTGCACGGGATCCTCAAGAAAAACCTCAAGGCCACCATAGCCAGCATTCTCAAACAGATGGGATCCACCCTGGCCGCCTGCGGCGATGTCAACCGCAACGTGATGGCACCGGTTGCCCCCTACAAAAATCGCCCTGCCTATCGCTATGCCCAAGAGTATGCCCGCAAGCTGGCGGATCTGTTGGCTCCAAAAACCTCTGCCTACTACGAGATCTGGGTGGATGGGGAGCCGGTTCCCATCCCACCGGTGGATGAGGAAGTGCGGGAAGCAGAGCAGTTTGTGGGCAACGGGGTGCGCCTGGAGGGGCCAGAACCTCTGTATGGCCCCGTCTATTTGCCCCGCAAGTTCAAGACAGCCATCACCGTAGCTGGGGAAAACACGGTAGATGTGTACTCCCAGGACTTGGGCTTGATTGTGCTCACGGATCGCAAGGGCAACTTGAAGGGCTTCAACATTGTGGTGGGTGGGGGCATGGGGCGTACCCACGGCAAGGAAGAAACCCAGCCCCTTTTGGCCCAAAAGCTCTGCTTTGCCCCGCCGGAATCGGTGTATCGGGTTTGCCAAGCGGTTTTGGCGGTACAGCGGGACTACGGCAACCGGCACGACCGCAAGCAGGCGCGGTTGAAATACTTGGTGAGAGACTGGGGGATCCGCAAGTTTCGCCGTGTGGTCGAGCAGTACCTGGGGGAGAAGTTGTTGCCCTTCCGGCGCATGCCCAAGTTTGTCCCCAACAGCGACGACTACCTGGGCTGGCACGAGCAGGGGGATGGCCGTTGGTTTTTGGGCATTTCCATCGAAAATGGCCGTATCCAGGACACCCCAGAGCGACAGCTCAAGACGGCACTGCGCCGGATTGTGGAAGCCTTTTCTCTGGACATGCGGCTGACCCCCACTCAGGACGTGATCTTTATTGACATCGAGGATGGCCAGCGGGAGGCCATCAACCAGATCCTCAAATCCCACGGGGTGCTTTCCAAGGAAGAGATCCCCCAACTGGTGCGGCTGTCGATGGCCTGCCCTGCCCTGCCCACCTGTGGGTTGGCGATTACCGAGTCGGAGCGGGCTTTGCCGGGGCTGGTTCGCCAGTTGGATCGGCTGTTGCAGGAGCTGGATCTGCAGGATTCGCCCTTTTTGGTGCGCATGACCGGCTGCCCCAACGGCTGTGCCCGACCCTACTTGGCGGAACTGGGATTGGTGGGATCCGCCCCCGATGGCTACTACCAGATTTGGCTGGGAGCCAGCCCCCGCGGGGATCGCCTGGCGCAAGTGTTTCAGGATCGGGTACACATCAGCCAGATCGTGCCGCTCATGAGAGTTCTCCTGCAGGTCTACAAGCAGGAGCGCCGTCCTGGCGAGAGCTTCGGCGACTACTGCCACCGGATGGGGATCCCCTATTTGCAGGCCCAAGTTCAGCAAAGGGATGGCGTTTTTGCCTGAAGGGATCCCTCAAAAACGAGACCAAGCCTGTAGCCATTCCCGGAGCGCTTCCAGCCATCCAAGCGGTTCAGGCTTGGTTGCTTCTGGAGCTTGCTCCTCGCCAGCCGGCAAGCTAACTTGGTCAGGGTGCACCCTGTAAACTCGGATGGGTTTGGCGTTGGGAAAAGGTTTCACCGAAAGAGGCTCCACCTGCAGGAGTTGCCCTTCCACGGCTCGATACACAGCTGCCGAGATGAGCAACCGAGAGCTCTGTTCCTCAGACTGTTCCCCCCCTTGCGAAACATCCTCAACCGACTCCAGCCAGGTGGCAAACTGAACCGACTTCCCGAAGGCGGACAACCGCTGCGGATCTTGGGGATCGAGGGGCAGCAAAAGGACTGGGCCGTAGTGGATCCCGATGGCAAGCTTGACCTGCGGGTAGGAGAGTTGCCGCAAACACCTGTTCAACTCCACCACCGACTGCCCAAGCGCCAACCCCGCCTGCAGCGCCTGCTGTATGGCCAGCTCGGGTTGTTT
>NZ_JANSIC010000101.1:5370-9450 GCF_047461955.1 Synechococcus sp. R55.7 | reverse complement strand
GCGATCGCTTCTTTCCTGAACCATGTTCAGGAGAGTTCAGCGTGAATGTATCAGGCTCAACAAAGTACCTCAAGTCATCTAGGGAAGACTGCTCGACGAGTAGTCCTGGGATCCAGACTGGAGAGAGCGGCGGGCCAGCTTGGCATAGGTCTTCACCGTCTCGTAGGGCATCTCCAAATCAGCGGCGATCTGTTGTAAGCTCTCTCCACCTTCGCGGCGGGCCAGGATCGTCGCCCACAGTTGGGCAGTTTTTTCGGCGCGGGATCCCCCTTGTCGTTGCCGCTGGCTGAGAAAGAGGGCGCTCAGCTCCTCGATCCGCTGGGCCACCTGCTCTTCCCGGGAAGGGACAGGGGAGGCGGGTAGCTCTTCGGCCAACCAACCCAGGCGGGTTTGCCCTAGCCCAAAGGGGGTTTTGTGGCCGGTGCCGCAGTAGGGGGCAAGGTGGATCAGGGCTTGGAGCTGCTGCTGCAACAGCTCAGGCGCACGGGAGGAGACAGCCAACTGCACACAGCCGATGAATCCCGTCACGGATCCCTGGCGACCTGCGGTGGTTTTGACCGATTCCAGACGGTGCCGCTGGATGATCACTTCCCCATCCACCCAATCCAGAAAAGGCTCCGCCTCGATGGGCAGACCGGAAAAATCGTTCCAACGGCGCAGATAGCTGTGGAACAGGTTGCGAGGGATCGGCAGCGGCAGATGGTGGCCCCGGTGGCGAAAGCTGGTGGGCGAGACGAAGGAAAGGCTCCAGGAGCGGGGGGAAAGAGGCTGCTCCAACAGTTGACGATAGGTGCGCGGGGGGATCGAGATCTGCCATCCCAGGATCTGCAGCGGGGATCCCCGCAATTCCAGCCAGGTGGGCAGCCGTTGGCACCACCCTCGCAGCCACTCCACCACCGGCGGGTTGAGGCCGGTGATCCACCAGCGGAAGGGGAGATGAGGCGGGATCAGCGGTCGCCCCCCCTGCTCGCGGAACGGCCCCATCAGCCGGGAGAGGGTAAAAGGTTTCTCCGATTCTCCATCGTGCAAATAGGCCGATAGCTGCGGGTCTGTCTCTTGCACCTGGCTCAAGAACCAGGCGTGCAGCCCTTTGGCATAGTGGGGATCCAGCAGGTAAGACCGAGGAGCCTGAACTTCCAAGGTGATCCCCACCAACTCGGATCCCGTCGGCCACTTGCCGTTCGCTTCTCTATCAGCAGATGGCTCTGAGAAACTCAGCATAGGCACAGCCCATTCCCAGTCCACAGCAACAATCAACACAAAACCCAACTTTCCATTGAGAAAATTTTAGAAGGGATCCCTTCTTATTGGGTTTACTCTCGAATTGCCCGTTGTACAGGCAGAAAAAATCTCACAATCTGAAGAAAGCCTTGAAATCGTCTGCAACCCATCGCACTCGATCTATACTGCTAGCAAGCTAGAGGACTGAAAACCATGAGGCGAGAGCGTTTATCGGATATGGCTGAAACAATCGGTAACCTCAATGGCATCTCTCGGCTTGATTCGATTGGTTACCCACCCAACCGGCAAACCCTTTTTTGAAGGGCTTTGGTCTTCCGCGAAGGATTAAAAATCGAGGCCAATTGCCCCCAGCCTTTAGGGATCTGTCCGTCGCAGCCGATGGAAGCCCTGTCCAAGACTTGTCTTCCTTTTTCGCATTTCGCAGGTGCTGCTCATGACCCCTACTTCTGCTCCCTCTCCCGTTCCTGTTGCCTTGGCCTGGTGCCTGGCGTGGGGAGAACAGCGGGATCCCCAGTTTGCCCTGGAGACCTTGCAGCAGATGCGGGCCGCCGTTCGCGCCGACAACGAGGCCGGGATCCCAGAAGAGCTACGGCCCATTTTGGCTCAGGTGCGCCAATTTCAGGAGAGCATGGCGGCGAAGACCTTTCCCAGAACCCCGGCGGAGCTGCAATCCCGCTACCCGGAGCTGTGGCAGCAGACAACCCGCATCGGCTTGGTTTACGGGGGGGCCACCAAGATCAAGAGCTATGTCTTCGAGTCGGCCAAGCTGTCGGAAATCCGCGGGGCCTCCGCTTTGTTGGATCGCATTAACCTGGTGGATCTGCCCGCCTTTTTCGGGGATCCCGAGCAAACCTACCTGGGATGGGAAGGTTTGGGGAAAGAGTCTCAAGCAGAGCTGAGGGCCTATGTGGCCGAGCAGATCCGGCCTTGGCTGCAGCAGCACTACCCGGCTTTGGCGCAAGCCCTGATCCCGGAGCTCATCATCTACTCCACCGGGGGCAATCTCCTGGCCTTTTGCCCGGCGGCCCATGTGGACGATCTCTGTGAGGCCATCGAGCGGCGCTACACCGAAGAAACCCTCACCGCTAACGCCTGCGCCGTGGGATCCGCCTTTCGGCTGCTGGAACTGCGCTACGGCCTGTTGCGGGATCCCATCGAACGCACCCCCTGGCTGGATTGGCTGGCGCAACACAAAACCCATCCCCTGGTGAGAGCCTATTTTGGGGATGGCAGCGAAGCCAGATTTCAAGACCGCAAAAGTTTCAACGAGTTGGTGGGTTACCTGGCCGCCCGCTTCAACCACCGCCGCAACGGCAATCCGGATCCCGGTCGCCCCAGCCGCGCCCATCCCGCCTTTTTTGAAACCCATCCCTACCTGCGCCGCGACAGCACCGACCGTCGCCCTGCCATCGCCAAAGCCGACCTGGTCGATCAGCCCTGGCTCTCGGAAGCCACCGCTCGCAAAGCCCTGGTGGGTCGCCAGGCCAAGCGCATTGAAACAGGCAAGCAAGGGTGGTTCCGCAAGTTCCCCACCTGGGATCCCGGCTTTGTGGAAAGCTGGGTAACGCGATTTGCCCGCTTTCTCAACTCTCCCGCCGGCGAGCCCTACCGGGAGCGCTATTTGCAGCCCCATCAGGGATCTGTCCAGGGGATCGGCGAGGCCCAATCTCTACGGGAAGTGGCCAACGCCAGCCTGGGCAGCCAGGGCTTTGTGGCTTACCTTTACGCCGATGGCAACGACATGGGGGGCTATGTGCAGCAGATCCAAACCCCAGAAGCCTACCGACAATTTAGCCGGGATGTTTCCGAGGCAACGGAAAAAGCCGTTTACCACGCCCTCGCCCAGCACCTGCAGGCCCATCGGCTGCACGGCCTATCCCCAGATCCGGAAACCGGCAGAGACCGCAACGGCGAGTGGATCCACCCCTTCGAGATCCTGACCATCGGCGGAGACGATGTGTTGGTGGTGGTGCCTGCCCACAAAGCCCTGGAAATTGCCGCCACCTTCTGTGAGCAGTTTGAGCAGCTCCTGCTGGACACCTCGGCAACCTATGCAGCTCAATCTTCCGGCAAGGTGCCTCACCGCTACCCGGCGGCAGATCGGAAGCTCTGTCGGCTCTCCGCCTCGGTGGGGGTGCTGATCGCCTCGGAAGACACCCCCATTTACTACGCCGAAAAGCTCACCGAACAACTGTTGAAATCCGCCAAGAGCTACGCGAAAAAGCTGAAGCCCAAAGACAAGGACTGCTCTGTGGCCACCATCGACTTTCTCTCGTTGAAGTCGGTCGCCCTGGTTGTCTCCAGCATCCAGGATTTTCGTCGGGAAGCTCTGGAGATCCGCCAGAACAGCCACACCCTCAAGCTCTACGCCGGCCCCTATACCGTCCCGGAAATCCACGGGTTGCTGAGAACGGTACAAGCCCTGCAGGAGGCCAATTTTCCTCGCTCCCAGCTTTATCAGATTCGCAGCTTCTTGGAAAAAGGCAAACGCACCGCCACCCTCAACTATCTCTATTTCCGCAGCCGCCTGGGCAAAAAGGGGCAGCCGCTGATGGAGGCTTTTGAGCGCACCTGGTGCAAGGCCAAAACCAACGACGGCCACCTTCCCCCCTGGATGTATGTTGAGCCACAGGTATCCTCGTCAACGCCAACCTATGAAACCATCTGGCGGGATCTGGTGGATTTGTACGCCTTTGTGCAAAAACAGCCCCAGGCCGAGGGTCGGCCCGTTCTGGCGGAGGTGGAGTGATGGTGAGACTGGCAGAGCTGCCCCAAGCGGGGCGAACGATCACCTCTATCCCTTTGAGGGCCACCCTCGCCTCTGCCCTGGCGGTGGGA
>NZ_JANSIC010000101.1:0-5270 GCF_047461955.1 Synechococcus sp. R55.7 | reverse complement strand
GAGGGCTACGCCGGATCCCATTGTCTGGTCTGCCAGATATTCGGCAATCCGGCCCTGCCTGCCCGCCTGTGGGTGGAGGATCTCGTCTGCGAGGTGCCGCCAGCAGCTCTGGAACCAACCCTTCGCCCTGGGGTCACCCTCAACCGCCGCCGCCGCACCGCCGAGGATCAGCGGCTCTACCTCATTGAGACCTCTCCCGCGGCTGAGCTGACTTTTTCCGGATCCCTGCAGCTTTTGCCCGATTGCCCTTCCTGGGGCAAAACTCTCCTGTTGGCGGCCCTGCACCACCTGATCGCGCTGGGGGGCAGCAAATCCGCAGGTTTGGGCTGGCTGCACTGGGATCCTGGATCCCTGCAGGCTCTCCAGCCCACCGCAGCCGATTGGGCTTTCTTGGCCCAGGGAGGGAGCTGATGGAAGCCATTCAACTCACCCTAACGGCTCAGTCTCCCTTGGCCATCGGTCGGCAAAAGCCGGGCGGCTCCATCAGCGAGGCCCAGGATTACATTCCCGGCAGCGTGATTCGCGGTGCTCTGGCCGACCTCATGCTCAGCCAAACCCAACATCGCCCTGCCGAGGCGCTGGAAGGAGATTTGGCCGCCCTGTTTACGGCAGCTCGGCCTGCTGTGTTTACCCACGCCTATCCGGGATCCGGCAGCAAGGTCTTGCCGGCCACGGCCTTCAGCTCGAAAAACAATCCCGGCTTCCGCTCAGAGGCGGGCAAAACGGGGGTGTTCGACACGCTCCTGGATCGCTTCTGCTCACAGCGGCTGGGGATCCCGTTCGATCCCACAGAGCCGGACGGTTCCGGGGGAAGAGTGGAGCCCTTCGGGGGGTTCTACAGCCAGCAGGAGTCTGACCTGGGGCCCCGCTACGAACGAGCTGCTGTGTCCAAACGCCTGCTCACGCGGGTGGGGATCAACCGTCGCCGCGCCACTGCTGCCGACCAAATCCTCTACAGCCTAGAGGTGATGAACGAGGGCAAAGCCCGCCCCAATGGGCATCTGGAGCGCTCCCTTTTCAGCGGCTACATCTACCTGCGGGATCCCGAGCTGGCCGAGACCCTCACCCGCTACCTCAACGCCCACGCCCACCTGCTGCGCTTGGGAGGAGGGGTGTCGCGGGGATTGGGCCGGGTCAACGTCACGGCTCGGCGTCTGGCTGCTCCCCGGCCTTCCCTGGCCCAGCGGGTGGAAGCCTTCAACCAAAAGCTGCGGCAGCGCTGGCAACAATGGCAGGTGTTCGGGGATCCCTGGCAGCCCCTTCCGCCGGAGCGGCAGTATTTCTCCATTGGGCTGCAGTCAGGGGCCATTCTCAAAGAGCGCTGGCAACGCACCACCGTGCTCACCCCCCAGATGCTCCAGGAAGAGGCCAACTGCGAAGATGGATCCCTGGCTTTGGAGCTGGCCTTCAGCAGCTACGCCTATGTCTCCGGCTGGAACGCTGCCTGGGGTCTGTTCAAAGATGTAGAATTGGTAACCACGCAGGGCAGCGTCTTTCTGCTGAGCACCACGCAACTGGAGCGTTGGATCCCGATTTTGGCGGAGATGGAATACTGGGGGATTGGCGAACGCACTGCTGAAGGATTCGGCCAAATCGAAGTTTGCAGTCCGTTCCATCATCATTTCTGGGAGAACCCGCTATGACCTTCGCCACCAGCGAGATCACATCGGAACAAGAGCTCAAGATCCAACGGCAAATCCGGCTGGCCGAAGATGATCTGGTCGCCAGAATTCAAGCCGCCTTGGATAACTTCAGAGGTCTCAACAGATTGGAAGAGGCCCAATATCGCAACCTATTGCACGTGGCAGCTTCCACCGAAAGCTCAGAGGTGATCAAGAACTTTTTGCGCTACCAGGTGGGGCGCGATGACAAGTGGGGGCGGGGCAAAGACTCTTTGGCAGAAGCCATCATCAAAGACATCGACAACTGGATTCATCAAAGGGCTATAGCCATCGCCAGGGAAGCCGGAATTGAAAGAGCATCCCCCAAAGTCAACGAGATCAAAATTGACTTGATTCGGCGCTACCTGGGCTATGGGGCCCGCTACCTCAAGTACAAGCGAGAGGGAGGAGGATCCTAGACCGTGACCTACAGCAGTTTTACCCTTGAGAGAGCCATTTCGACCTTTCAGCTCAGGTCAAGAATCATCCATGGCCTGTTTGCAGAGGTTCCACCGACTGAGTGCTCCGATTACTTGAAAATAACCCTAGATCGCTATCTCGGCTTGGCCACCTCGGTCAACAGCGAAAAAGCCCGCTCCGAGTTTATCATCGCCCCTGTGCTGGGAGAGGTGAAGTACCTATGTCGGGATCAAATCTCGCTGTTTTCCGGCAAGGAATTCAACGTGGATCCCGAGAGGGGGTTGGTGGGCCTATGCGACTACATCATTTGCCTATCCCCTCTCCAACTCTACATTCAAGATCCGGTGGTGATTATCGTTGAGGCCAAAAAAGAAGACTTGATCGGGGGTCTGGGCCAGTGCGTTGCCGGTATGGTGGGGGCACAGGTCTTTAACAAGAACTCCAATTCTCAAGTAGACAGTGTCTATGGAGCAGTAACCTCAGGAACCAACTGGCGATTTGCAAAACTCGAGGGTGACCAACTCTTTATCGATGACAGGGAGTACTTTATCTCAGAAATTGCTCAGATCCTAGGGATCCTCTTGAGTTTTATTAAGGGCTCCGTCTCGCTTCGGGAATGGCAAACCTCTGCAGTACAAGCCTTAACTTGAGCAGCCATTTGAGGGAACAATGTTCGACGTTTTCAAAAACCGCTTGGAAATCACCGGCACCCTCACCACCGTGACCGCTCTGCACATCGGGGTGGGCCGCTCCACCGAACCCATCGGCTCGGATTTGCCGGTTCTCAAGGATGCGCTGGGCCGTCCGCTCATTCCCGGCTCCAGTTTGAAGGGGGCGATGCGCTCTCGCCTGGAAAGTTTCTTGCGGGGCATCAACCCAGAGCTGGCCAGGGATCCCGGCGAATTGACCAGCAGCGAGCAATTTCAGATCATCAACCAAATTAAAAATGACTACAAAGGGGACGATGCGGCTCTGACTCAAAAGCTCATTGAGGCCACCGACTGGGTCTCGCAGGTGTTTGGATCCCCTTGGTTGGCCGGCAAGGTGCAGATCCGAGATTTGCCCGTGGTTCCGGAAGCCTGGTTTGGCCAGTACCAAGAGCGGGATGGCGTGGCCATCGATCGGGATACGGAAACGGCGGCAGATGGCAAGCTGTACGACTTGCAAGTGGTGCCTGCCAGCACCCCCTTCCGGTTTCATGCCGTCGTCGAAAATGCCGAGGAATGGGAACTGGGCCTCTTGGCCATTGGCCTGCACCAATTGGAAACGGAACAGATCCCCCTGGGAGGGGGGCGCTCCCGTGGCTTGGGGGTTGTCCGCCTGCAGATCTCGGCAATCTATTGGTTCGACTCGGAAGGGGATCCAAGACGGCTGCTGGCCTACCTTCAAGAGCTGGTGGCCGGATCCCGACAGCCGCTCAGCCCGGAGCAGGCTGCCGCTTTGCGCCAAGACTGGGTGGAAGCCCTGGTTGCCAAATTAACAACGGCCTCTCAACGGCAATCGGTCGGCCCCCGCCGCTAGCCCTATTTCATGTCAGGAGGGATCCCGATGGTCTTCATGGACTCTACAACGGTTGGCGATACGGTCAGCGTTTTCCACCCCTATCGGTTGACAAACTGGACAGACTGCTTGCCGCCCCAAGCCCCTCAACCAAAAGCTCCTGTTCTGGTGTGAAGGATCCCAGGCTATGCACAAACGCTACGTTAACCATTGCACCCTCTGCCTCGCCCTCAAGCCCGATGGCCCTGTTCTCATCAAGGCGGGCAAAGAAGGGGCTGACCCGACGAAGCCGGATATGGAGTTCGTCGAAACCTATCACGGCGGCGGGCGAACGGTCTATTTTCCCGGCAGCTCCCTCAAAGGGGCAATTCGCGCCCATGCGGAGCGCATCGTCCGAACGGTGGGCAGCGACAGACGTCCTGAGGGGGGAGGCTTCAAACTCTGGGCCAGCGATCCCCTCGACCAAAAGGCCAATCAATGGCTGGAAAAAATTGAAGAGCCCCACCAGGTTTACGCCCTTTCTTCCTTTACGGATCAGATGTTCGGCAACACAGCCATCGCCAGCCGGGTCCGCATCGAAGATGCCTATCCCAAGCCGGGAACCCCTCTGCGCCTGGAGGAACGTAATGGGGTGGCCATCGACCGCGTCTTCGGCTCAGTGGCGGTGGGGCCGTTCAGCTATCAAGTGTGCGTAGAGGGATCCTTTCAAACCAAGATCCACCTGAAAAACTTTACCCTGGCCCAACTGGGTCTGCTGGGACTGGCGTTGCGGGATCTGGATGAAGGCTGGTTTGGCATCGGCTTTGCCAAGTCCCGCGGCATGGGCACCGTTCGGGTTGAGTACGAGTGGGCGGTGGTGGACTATCCGGGCTGCCTGGTGGATGAGGCAAACGAGCAGATTCGACTGCTGGGATCCCCCCTGACCTGGCCACAGGGATCCCTGTTGGGGGCGGGCGAATTTTTAACCCCCGAAGAGGCAGGCAAATACGGCTTCCCCAAACCCGATTGCCAAGCGGTGCCGGTGGGAGCGGAGCCAATGCCTTTGGGATTTGGGGCGCGGCTGACCTGGGATCAGACGTCTGAGGCCAAGGTGGAACATCTGCTCGCCACCGCCGTAAACAGTTGGGCCAAACTCCTGCAAGCGGAGGCCAAAGCCGTATGAAACCAGCCTACGTCGCCTCCCTCAAGATTCAAGATGGGGCAGAGTCCTCGCTTTCCCAAGTGCTCTCGGCTTGTTTTTCCACTTCTGAAAAAACCTACTCCTTTCTGCGCTGGCCCCATCGAGTCAGCGGCATTCAGGTGGGGATCCCGGCGGATCCCGTCTGTCCAGAGGGGCAAGTTTTCTCCCAACAAGGGGAACTGCGCTGGAAAAGCACCCCCCACGGCTGGGATCTGCTGTATCTGGGGATCCAAGCTCCCCCGGACTCCTTTATCCCTCTGCCGGGAGAGTGGCGGTGGGAGGATCACGCAGCCGACCTGTACGGATCCCAAAATCGAGAAACCCGCTTTCCCAAGCCCCTCAGCCATCCCCAAGATCTCAAGGTGGGCCAGCGCTACTTCCGAGATGAGCGAACTGCCCGCGTTCACTTTATTGCCCTGATTCCGAGGTGACCATGACCCCCCAAGGCCCTCGCCCATTGCCCAACCAGGCCGCATCTGCAAGATCGTCTGCCGGCAACAGCAGTCGAG
>NZ_JANSIC010000100.1:8280-9477 GCF_047461955.1 Synechococcus sp. R55.7 | reverse complement strand
GGTGAAGCCAAGATGGACGTGATCCCAGATGAACCGATTGTGATTGCCAGCCTGCTGAGCCTGGCTTTGCTGGGGATCTTGATTCTGAACTTGGCAGGGCGTGGGTCTGGGGATGCAGATTAAAAGGTTGACAAGCTTACTTATCCTTCTTTAGGATTAGGATCGCCTTGTCGGAGAGCGCCCCCATCGTCTAGAGGCCTAGGACACATCCCTTTCACGGATGCGACAGGGGTTCGAATCCCCTTGGGGGTATTGGGTCAGAGTTATAAGATGAAGCCGTCAACAGGGGATCCCTGGCAGCGGTGACACCTTACTCAGACTTTACTCAGAGAGGCTTTGCCGCCACAAACCACTCCAGATACAAGCTGGGAGAGCGGGTCATCTGGGATCCCCATACAAGCGGCATGGGCAGCCAGCCAACTGCCACTCTGTCGAGGGGGATCCCTATTCCACCCTTACTCCTCAACAGGGGAAAAATCTCCAAAGCAGCGGCCTAGAAGGTTAGGCTTAGTTGTCCAATCGGCTACGGCTTGGGTTTGAGCAGACCTAGGGCCTGCCAGGATCAGGTGCTGGCCACCAGAGCTTCAGCCGGCGTGGCGGCGACCAACAGCTCATCTTTGATAAGCTCTGCCAGCTCCTGCAGTTGGCGAATCGCCTCTGCCCCTTCCAATTTCATAAGCTCCCGGTCATCCCGCATTTCTGTCCAGCTAATGGAGCATTCGGAAACCAAAAAGCGGATTAGGTGCCCCTCTCGTAAACTGACCATAAACGAGGCACTCTCGAAAGACGTACCACAGGTGTAGCAAGAGGCTGGGTAGCCCCGCTTCTCCAAAACGATGGCCAGAGCCTGCAAACTCATCACCAGATCTTGAACATAGCTGCGGTATTGTTCCGCCAACCGTGTGAACATCACACTCCTCCCTAATGGATTGGCACTTTTGGGGCTCAGCCTAGCTGCAAATGACCTAACTAGTAATTTATGCTTAGGACTAGGATTACATCTATCATAACAATCGACAATCCCTCAAGGAAGTGATTAAGGCCACAGAGTAGGCAAGGTCTACCTCAGTGAAATGTAGTATTCAACACTTCTCTTAACAAAGACATCAAAGTTTACTCCGAGTCAACACTCTTATCGACTGGGATCCTCACTCAGTGCTCGCCCAGTCTTTTCTCAAAATGGCTCAGGGCTGCTCG
>NZ_JANSIC010000100.1:0-8180 GCF_047461955.1 Synechococcus sp. R55.7 | reverse complement strand
CGGGGAAATTCCCTTCCACAGCCGCTGGCAACATTTTCAGGTGGGATCCGGGGAGCGCCTAGCCCGTTTGGAAAATCGACTTAAAGACATGGATCCGCTGGAGCGGCTGCGATGCAAGTGGGATCTGGCCATCGTCAGCGTGTTGCTGGACGCAGGCGCAGGCTCTGCCTGGAAGTACTGGGATCCAGAAAGTCAGACGGTGGTGGGTCGTTCCGAAGGTTTGGCCTTGGCCAGTTTCGACTGGTTCTGGCGAGGTGGGTTTTCCAGCGATCCCCAGCAGCCTCTGCAGGTGGATGCGGCAGGCCTGGAGCGGATCACCTTGGCGGATTTGGCAGCAGCTTTCCAGGTGGGGCCGGAAAATCCTTTACTGGGACTGGAGGGGCGCTGGCAACTGCTGCAAAGGTTGGCACAAACTTTGCGGGCTCAACCTCATTACTTTGGATCTGGTCACAATCTTCCTCGTCCAGGCCGGTTGTGGGAAGCAATCCAACCCGAGGATCCCAGCCGTGGGATCAAAGCAGCACAGGTCTTCCAGGCAGTTCAGAGGGGGGTTGGCCCCATTTGGCCTGGGCGAGTCTCGCTGGCCGGGATCCCTCTGGGGGATGTCTGGCCCTATCCCCACCTGCCCCAAACGGAGCCGGGGAGCCATTGGGTGCCTTTTCACAAGTTGTCCCAATGGATGACCTATTCCCTGCTGGAGCCGTTGCAGCAGGAGGGGATCCCAATCGGGGGTTTGGATGAGCTGACGGGTTTGGCGGAGTATCGCAACGGGGGGCTGTTTGTGGATTTGGGGGTGATCCAGCTCAAGCAGCCGGAGATTGGGCAGCAACCGCATCCCCCAGATTCGACGGTGATTGTGGAGTGGCGGGCCCTGACGGTGATTTTGCTGGATCAAGTTGCCTCCTTAATCCGGGAAAGACTGGGTTGCTCTGCCCAAGAGTTGCCCCTGGTGAAAATACTGCAAGGGGGAACCTGGACGGCAGGGCGGCAAATCGCTGCCCAGCTCAGGCCAGATGCTTCTCCTCCCATCCAACTGCTCAGCGATGGCACGGTTTTTTAGGGATCCCCTTTCGAGATTCTTAAGAAGTTCTGTAATAATCTCAGGGCCAAATCAGGACGGGATCCCCAGTGCAGATGCAGGTACGAAGCGTGAAGACGCTCGGTGGCCCATCCTTCCTGTTGAGGCTGGGCGGGGGATCCCCAGCTGTAGATTGGGCTGGGGGAGATGGGGGTGCTGCGGGAGCGGTGAAATTCATGCCCGCGCAGGCGATCCCCAGCTGGCGCCAGCAGGGTTGGGCGCAAAACGGCAGCTGCGCGGTAGCCCAAACATAGCCGGTTGGCCATGTCTACTGTGATGGGCAACAGCCCGGCCATCGGGTAGGTCTTTCCCTGAAAATCGGTAAGGGATTGGCCCAGCACCATCAGTCCGCCGCACTCGGCGTAGAGGGGTGGGTGGGTGGGCGGGGGAGGTTGTTGGTTAATTCTCTCAGATAGAGGTGCTGCAAACAATTCCGGGAACCCTCCCCCCAGCAGCACGCCGTCGCAGGGCTCCGGTGGCCATAGCCCCACCTGGAGGGGGGAATACTCCAGCAGCTCGGCTCCACAGGCCCGCAACAGATCCAAGTTGTCGGCGTAGTAGAAGTTAAAGGCGTGGTCTTGGGCCACCGCCACCCGTACCTGTTCGCAGCGGCGGGGCGGAGTCCTTTCGGTGAGAGGGGGGATCCCTGGCCACAGCTCTCCTACCGCTGGAGGAAGCCTCCGAATGAGGGGCAATAGGCTATCCCAATTGACGTGTTGCTCGGCCAGCTCGGCCCAGGCAGCTTGCCAGTGGGGGAAGTGATCCAGTTCTGAGACAGGCACCAACCCCAGGTGTCGGCTGGGCAACCGCAAATCCTCCCGCCGGGGAAACTGGCCCAAGACTGGGATCCCCGCTGCAGCCGCTGCCTGCTGCAAGATTTGTCCATGCCGCTCCGAGGCCACCCGGTTGAAAATCACCCCAGCAATGGAGAGGCGGGGATCCCAGCGGCTCAAGCCGTAGAGCAAAGCGGCCACCGTCGTTCCCATGCCGCTGCCATCGATCACCAGCACCACAGGGATCCCGAGCAGGCGGGCCACATGGGCGCTGCTGGCAAAAAAAGGCTCCGTTCCGCCCTCGGGGAGGGGCAGGGATCCCGGCGCTCGTCCATCGAAGAGGCCCATTACCCCCTCCACAATGGCTCCATCCTTGCCCTGGCAATGGTGGCGAAAGCAGCGCTGCACAAAGTCCTCGTCGGTCAAGAAGGGATCCAAAGTGCGACAGGGGATCCCGCTCACCGCCGTGTGAAACAGAGGATCAATGTAATCCGGCCCCACCTTGAAAGGTTGGATGCGCAGGCCCCGTCGCCTCAGAGCGGCCAACAGAGCCAGAGTGATGGTGGTTTTGCCGCTGCCGCTTGCTGCCGCCGCCAGCAGAATGGCCATCTTTCCTGCCCAAGGGTTAGAACTCGATGCCGATTTGCGCCTTGATCCCCTGGTCACGGAAGGGATGCTTGACCAAAGTCATCTCCGTCACCAGATCGGCTCGGTCGATCAACGCTGCCGGCGCGCCCCGCCCCGTCAAGATCAGGTGAACCCGCTCCGGTTTCTCCGCTAGCCCGGCCAACACCCTGTCCGGCGAGAGATATCCCAACTTGAGGGCGACATGGATCTCATCCAGAAGCACCAACTGAAACTCCCCGCTGGTGAACAGCTCCCGCCCCTTTTCCCAGGCCGCCTGTGCATGGGCGATGTCTCGCTCCCGGTCTTGGGTTTCCCAGGTAAAGCCCTCTCCCATGGCGTAAAAAGCTATTTTCCCCAGGCCCAGCTCTGGATGCTCGACCAATTTCCGCAATAGCTTGGCTTCTCCTGGATCCCAGGCCCCCTTGATAAATTGCACCACCCCCACCGACAATCCCTGGCCGAGGGCGCGGAAGATCATGCCAAAGGCAGCCGTGGTCTTTCCCTTGCCCTGCCCGGTGTGTACGATGATCAAGCCCTTGTCATCTCGCATGCCCGACAGACGCTGCCGCTGGATCTGCTGGCGTTTTTGCATTCTTTGGCGATGCCGCCAGTTTGGGTCGGCCTCTGCGCCCGGTGAAGACTCCGCACCGCTATCGCAAGCGTCCTCAAGTTCTGTTGTCGAGAGGGGTTGGGATCCGGAAGCCGGTGCAGGCAAGCCAGACAGGGCGGGTTGGGCCATAATCAAAAGGAATCGAGATTCGCCACACAGGCTGAGGGGAACTGCACCACTGGCGCGACCGTCGGGGCAAACCCAAGTTCCCCCCAGTGAACCGCCTTTATCCTAATCCGGTTTCATTCGGCTGGGATATGAGAGAACCGGCTGCCGCTTTCCGAGATAGCCTGCTAATGTACTGCTTCATCTGGGCAGTGCTGGCAATAGGGTGTTTTCAAGTCTTGCCCCGCATCCAAGTCGTATCTGCCGCCGAGTTGCAACCGTGGCTAGCGCCCAGCTACTTTGCAGGTCTGGGGGGATCCCTATTGGCAGCCTTGGGATCCCTGTTGGCCATCTCAGCCGAAACGACGCCAAATCCTGCCGACAAAAAGCATCTGCACCGCTTGGCTTGGGGATTGGGGACAGTTGGCTTTCTCGGCGTTCTCTCCCCCCTGGGCTTGGCCGGCGCATTCTTTCTCAAAGCCGCTCAGGGGACAGACTGGTGGCAGGGTCTGTTTGGCTGAAGCCGCCCACAGCTTATTTTTTTGACAAATGGGCGGAGGTTGGGGGTACTATAGGGACAAGTTCCGTTCTTTATCCAGAGCAGACTGAGGGACCAGGCCCAATGAAGCTGCGGCAACCCGGCGGAAGCCTCCGCTACGGTGCCAATTCCTGCGGTTAGTCAGTAACCGAAAGATAAAGGCAATAAAGTTTTCTCTAGAGGATAGCCCTCTTTGGCGGGGGACTTTTCTGGCAACTTTATCCTTTAGCAGCTCCCATAGCTCTGGTCGCGGCAGCGGGGCAAGGCCTTCGCGGCAGTGCTGGTGCGTCAGCGGTGCAGAACGCTTGCTGGTTGCTGGGCCTTTCCTCTGGCTGAGTTGGGGCTGGTGCGGAGCACCTGGGGATCCCTGGTTGGCTCTTTCTCCGACGGATAATGAACGAGCGGGTGAGCCTTGTTTTTTGTTCAGGTTCTCAGTTCTAGCTTTTAAGGAGAAGGTTCGTTGTCCAAGTCGTTTTTGTTTTCCTCGGAGTCGGTGACGGAGGGGCACCCCGACAAAATCTGCGATCAGATCTCCGATGCCATCGTGGATGCCCTCTTGACGGCGGATCCCCTCAGTCGGGTGGCCGCCGAGGTGGTGGTCAATACGGGCCTGGTTTTGTTGACCGGGGAGATCACCTCGCAAGCGCAGGTCAACTTCACCCGTCTGGTGCGGGACAAGGTGGCCGAAATTGGCTATACCGATGCCAAGAATGGGTTTTGTGCAGAAAGCTGCGCGGTGTTGGTGGCTTTCGATGAGCAATCTCCCGATATTGCCCAAGGGGTGAACATGGCCCTGGAAAGTCGCGGCTCCCAGGAAGATCAATTCGACTTGGTCGGGGCCGGGGATCAGGGGTTGATGTTTGGCTTTGCCTGCGATGAAACTCCCGAGTTGATGCCCTTGCCCATTAGCTTGGCCCACCGCCTCAGCCGCCAGTTGGCCACGGTTCGCAAAAACGGCACCCTGCCCTATCTGCGCCCGGATGGCAAAACGCAGGTGACTGTGGCCTATGAGGAAGGTCGCCCGGTGGGCATTCACACCCTGCTCATCTCCACCCAGCACACACCCACGATTGGCGCCATTACGGAAGAGGCGGCGGTGCAAGAGCGGATCCGCGCCGATCTCTGGGAGGCAGTGGTCACGCCGGTGTTTGCCGAGCTGCCCATCAAGCCGGATAGCCACACCCGCTTCCTCACCAATCCCACCGGCAAGTTTGTCATCGGCGGCCCTCAGGGAGATGCGGGCCTGACCGGACGCAAGATCATCGTCGATACCTACGGCGGCTATTCTCGCCATGGGGGCGGGGCCTTCTCCGGCAAGGATCCCACCAAGGTGGATCGCAGCGCTGCCTATGCGGCTCGTTACGTGGCCAAGAACATCGTGGCAGCTGGCTTGGCGCAAAAATGTGAAGTGCAGGTGAGCTACGCCATTGGGGTAGCCCGCCCCATCAACATTTTGGTGGAAACCTTTGGCACAGGGCGCATCCCCGACGAAGAGCTGTTGCGGCTGGTGCAGCGCCACTTCGATCTGAGGCCGGCAGCCATTTTGGCCCAGTTCCAACTGCGGGAGCTGCCCCGCCAACGGGGGGGACGCTTCTACCAAAATGTAGCGGTCTATGGTCACTTCGGGCAAACTCACCTGGATCTGCCCTGGGAGCGCACCGATAAAGCCGCTCTGCTGCGGGAGGAGGCTCTTGCCAAGGCGACTGCCCTCTTGGCCTAAGAGGGGATCACTAAGACGGCCTGCTGCCTCAATGCTTGCCCTGGTGCAGTTGCTTAACCAGGTGGGGTAGCTCCGGCAGGATCAGGCTGCGCATAGCCAGTTGCACGGCTGCTGGGGAGCCAGGCATGGAAAAGATCAAGCACTTTCCGTGGATCCCGGCGATGGCCCGAGAGGCGATGGCCCGACTGCCAATCTGGGCATAGCTGAGCTGGCGGAAGATCTCCCCAAAGCCGGGCAAGGTCTTTTCCAGGAGAGCCTCGATGGCGTCGTAAGTGGTGTCGCGGGGGGCGATGCCTGTGCCACCATTCAACAAGATCACCGGCAGGGATCCGGCCCAATCCTGAACCTGCTCTCGAATGAGCTGCGGTTCATCTCGGAGAATGCAATACCTCTCCACCCGGTGGCCGGATTCCTGGAGGGCTGTGCAGATGAACTGGCCGCTGTGGTCGGTTTCAGGGGTGCGTGTGTCGCTGACGGTGATCACCCCACAGGGCAAGGCGGCAAAAATGTGCTCCGCACCGCTGTCGCAATCGAGGGGAAAGTTCATGGCCAGGATCCCTGAGGAAAGAGAGTGGCAAGCCCATCAAGACTGTCCCTGAGGGGGCTCGGCAGGAGTTGGAGGGTCAACGACCGTCTGCTGGAGCTCTAGGATCCCTGAGGACTCTGCCCCACCAGCACGGGCGAGTTGGGGAGGAGGGGACTGGGCAAGCAGGCGGCGCAGCTTGGGGGGAAGCTCCTGCAACTGCTCCAACAACAAGTTTAGAGATATGGCCGGTTCTCTGGAAAACAGGGATCCCGCGGGGGGTACCGGCGGCAGAGGAGAACAGGCAAAGGCAGCCGCAGCCAAAGAGCGGATCCGCTCCTGCTGCTCCTGCCAAAGGAACTGGCCGATTTCTGGGGGAAAGGTAAGATGAGGAGAGCCGCGACGCTGCCAAAGGCGGAGAAGCTGCTCCACAGAGGCGGCCTTGTACCGCCCCTGGTAGAGGGCTTCTAGCAAGGCTGCCGGGATCCAAAGATCCGGGAACAACTGGCTCCAGCGCTCCACCCAAACCTGGCTGGGTTGACCTTCCAGCTCAAACCCATAGTGCTCCAGAAAGGTGGCAGGATCCATCAGCCCATGGCAGCCCAAGGAAACTCAACCCAAGCTAGTCCAGATCCGCCGAGACAAAGGGGAGATAAAGCCTTTCTCCCTGGATCTCGCAAGACAGCTCTCGTCCAAGAATACCCCTATTTGCCTTTCATGAAGGCTCTGTGAAGAGGCTATAAAGCTGCAAAGCTGCGGTACGCTTAAAGACTCAGTGGCTGACGGGCCCCAGCTCAAGCGCTGCCTCCAGAGCGCGCTCGCTATCAGGAAACTGCGTCAGCAGCCGTCCTAGGAAGGCGACATCTCCCGTCAGGCCGTACAGAGCCATGAGCACATCCCCAGCATAGCGGCTCTGGGGGAAGCGGTTCAGCAGCTCATTGCCGGCGTAGATCGCCTGGCGGGCATAGCCATCCTGCAGGGCTTTGGCTTCCAGAAAGTAGCTGTAGCTGAGGCTGCCAGGATCCACGTAGTCCGGCAGTGACGTGTCGAACAAGCTGGTATCTTCTGTCACTCCTGGGGGGAAGCCCGGCAGCGGATAGATGGCTGCCGTTTCCTCGGGAGGGTAGGTGGTGTACTGGCGGTAGAGGATCAGCACCTGCCGGTACAGGCTTTCTTCCTGAAGATGGGCAGGGGCGGTGGGATCCGCCAGCACAGAGCCGAGTAACTCTGCTGCTACAGCATGGTGATTGGCCCGCTGATAGTCCGATAGAGAACTGGAGGAAGCTGGTTGCGGCGGCGCGCTTCCATCAGCATCCCCACTCAGGCCACCGGCACGGGTTTGGTTAAACAGCCACAGGTACCCATTGCGCCAACCGTCGGCAGCGGCCCAGTGGGCGGCCAGTTGATAGCGTTGTTGGGGAGTGGATTGGGCTTGCCAACGGCTCAATTGGCGCCAGCGTTCTCGTTGGGCCTGGATTTTCGGTTGCAGAGGGGTGCGGCTGGCGGGCACGGGATCCCAGTCGTCCAGCCAGTAGCCGCCATCCAGCAAGGGGTAGCGATCCAACACAGCATCCAAAGCCAGATTTTCCGTCAGCTGCAGGGCTAGGTCGTAGCGGTGTTCGCGGGCGAAGCGAACCGCCAGAGCATAGCGGACGGCGGCGGCCAGAGGATGCTCGCCGTGGCGGTCGAGAAAAGCTTGCAACTCGCTGGGGGTTGCACCGCTGTCTAAGAGCAAAAGCAGGCGGCGGCGCAAGACGTAGCGCATGTCTCCATCGCCGAAGGGATCCGCCAGCCAATTGGCCAAAAGGACCAGTGCTTCTTCCCTTTTGCCCTGCCACTCCAAGGTGCGTGTCAGCCAGAAGAGGGCATCGTCGGCACCGGGATGATTCGGGTAGACGGTCAGCCAAGTCCGCCAAAGGGTCTCTTCCTCTGCCGGGGGGAAAGGCCGCGGGATCGGTTCGCCGGTCTCGGGGTTGTAGAGGGAATGGCCAAAATAGCTGCCCCCCCGAATGCGGGCGTATTCCCGGCAAGCTTGCGTAAAGCGGGAATTGGGAAAAGCTTCTGCCAACTGCAGCAAAACCAGGTGGTCGTCGATGCCGTGAAGAGAGGCAAAGTCCTCGTTGAGAGCCTTCTGCAGCAGCGGCTCCCCGCTGGGATCCCCTTTTAAGTAGAGAAGAGCCGCCGCCAAAAACCGCTGCGGGTCAGC
>NZ_JANSIC010000099.1:8141-9532 GCF_047461955.1 Synechococcus sp. R55.7 | reverse complement strand
TGGGCGAGGGCCGCAGCTGGCGGCAGGAGGTGGTCTATGGAAGCAGAGGTGCAACAGGGGCAGCAATCGCCTGAGGGCCAACTGGAGAAGCGCCCCCCTTCTCCGCCTTGGGCCGGGATCCCCTTACAGAGGGGCCTCGGTCACCGGGTACGGCAGCACGTCAATCCCCTGCAGGCACAGTATCAGCAGCCCGCCCCCCCACCCCATTGGGAACGGGTATACCGGCGGCTGGGGCAGCCCTTTCATCTGGATATCGGCACAGGGAGCGGACGATTTCTGCTGCGCCTCGCTCAGGAGCAGCCCGACTGGAACTTCCTAGGGGTAGAGATTCGGCAGGCGCTGGTGGAGCGGGCCAATGCCTGGCGGGATGAGCTGGGGCTGGATAACGTCCATTTTCTGTTTGCCAACATCAATGTCTCTTTGCGGCATCTGTTTGCGCCGGGGGATCTCAGCCGGGTGACCATCCTATTTCCGGATCCCTGGTTCAAAAAGCGCCATCACAAACGGCGGATCGTCCAGCCCCAACTGGTGGCGGATCTGGCTCTGCTGCTGCGACCGGGCAGCCCCGTCTTCCTGCAATCGGATATCCAAGAGGTGGCCGAAGAAATGGCAGCTCGATTTTTGGATCATCCGCAGTTTTGGGATCCCCACCAGGGGCCTTTGGACTCCAATCCCCTCGGCATCCCCACGGAGCGGGAGTGGCACTGCCTACAACTGGGCCTGCCCATCTATCGCTATTGGCTGGAGCGACGGTGACAACAGGACAAATCCGTAATGCAGTAATAACAACTCCATTCCGCCAAGACAATACAGAAGATAGGATATAACCCGCTTGAGTTGGATCCGTCGCCGCAATGTCTCACTCTGAAACCACGGCCTCTGCCGACCCCTCCTCTGCTTGGTTTTCTGTTCGCCGTGGGATCCTCAACCTGCTGAGCCTATTGGCCATTGTGATTGTCGGGCTTTCTCTTTCCAGCAGTTGGTTTCAGCCGCCGCCCCAAACGCAGTTGGATTTGTTGCAAACCGATCTCGCCCTGCAAGCTTCCCGCACCCTCGATGATCCCCGCTATCAGGATCTGGCACGGGCACTTTTGGGTCAGGATGTGTTCAAGGTGGCCCAAAATCGCTATCAGCAGACCGCCGATAACTACGCCGAACGCCTGAAACGTTTGAAACGGCTGGCCCGTTTAACTCCTGCTGGCGAATCTGAGGCGGCCAGCCCAGAACTGGCCCAATCTCCAGAGGTGGATCCCGCCCTTCTGGCCTCCATGCAAGATTTGCAGACGGAGCTGGATGCGCTTTGGCTGCGCCTGGGCTTGCTCTATGCCTACCAAGAAGATCTGGAGGCCGCTCAGCAGCAATGGCAGCAGATCATCGACCTGGAACGTCCC
>NZ_JANSIC010000099.1:0-8041 GCF_047461955.1 Synechococcus sp. R55.7 | reverse complement strand
TGGAATCGAGTCAAAAGAGAGCAGCCCAGGTTCTACAGGGACTGTGGGGAACACCGCGGCGCATCTTGCCAGAGGCGGAGGTGCAGATTCGCAATCATCTGGATGGTTGGTTTGAGGCGGTGGCTCTGCAACAGCTTTACCGACTGCAGCAGCGCAGCGATAGCCTAAATGCCCTCAACCAACAGCAGGAAAAATTGGCCTTGGCGGCTCTATTTCGACTGGCGGTGGTGGGCGGGATCCCCGTGCTGGGGGCACTGCTGGGGTTGATGCTCTTGTTGGGCTGGCTGGGCTGGAGCCTTTGGCGCAAACGTCCGCTTCTGGGCTCTGCTTGGGAAGTGCCTTGGCCGGGGATCGGGGCGCAAGCGGTGTTGACCGGCTGGTTTTTGGGGTTTATCGCCCTCAACGCTTTGGTGCCTCGACTTTACATCATCATCCTCGGCCTGGGGGCACGGCAGCTCAGCCCTTGGCAGCAGGCGGTAGCCCTGTTTCTCACCTACAATTCCGGCGCTTTGCTGGGGGCAGGGTTATTGTACCGTCTCTTGCACGCCTACCCCGGCTGGCAGAGGGTGCTGCAGGTGCGGTTGTGGGGTCCTTGGCTGCTGTGGGGCTTGTGTGGCTACTGGGTGGCCTTGCCTTTGGTGGTGCTGGCAGCGGCACTCTCGCAATTGCTGCTACCGCAGGCGGGGGGTGGGAATCCCATTTTGCCCCTGCTGCTGGATAGCCATGGTTGGGGGGCGCGGTTGGTGTTTTTGGCCGTGGTGTCTGTCTGTGCCCCTGTTTTTGAGGAGGTGCTGTTCCGGGGCTTTTGGCTGCCTACTCTAAGCCGCTACCTGCCTATGGGGGCCGCCATTGGGCTTAGCGCCTTCACCTTTGCCCTTGCCCACCTCAACCTTTCCGATCTGCTGCCTTTGACCATGCTGGGGGTGGTGCTGGGGGTGGTGTACAGCCACAGCCGCAACCTGCTGGCTCCCATCCTACTGCACAGCCTCTGGAATACGGGATCCCTGGTCACGCTGCTGGTGCTAGGGGGTGCGCGTTAAGGGGGGCTCTGCCTACTTTTTCCTGCCGAAGAAGCGGCTCAAGAACCCGCCGTTGTCTTCTTTGCGGGGAGGCGGCACCACTTTCTGAGCCTGTGACGTTTGACGGCTGGCCACTCGCGTTGGCGGGACAGAGTCCTTGGGGACGGGAACGGGCTGTTGAGTGGTGACCTGCTGCAGCCAGCGGCGCACCTCGGCCATCAACTCGGCGTTGGCAGGTTCTAGGCGACTGGCTTGCATAAAGTCTGCTTTGGCCATGCCAGCATTCCCCTGCTTCAGGTGAGCAATGCCCCGGTGCAGGTAGTAGCGGGCCACGTTGGGCTCAGCGCTGATGGCGAAGTTCAGATACTGCACCGCATCCCGGTATTGCTTGCGCTCGATCATGTCCAAGGCTTGGATAAAGCGGGTTTCCGCAGGGCTGAGCTTGGGAGCCGGAGGTGGGGTGGGAACGGGCTGAACAGGGGGACGGCTGGGCGGAGCAACGACGGGGGAGGCTGGGATCCCACCCACAGTGGTACGGCTGGGGGAAGGGGTTGGGATCCCGGTCGCGGTAGTGGTTCTAGAGGCAGGGGCTAGGCTCCCCTGGTAGCCGGCCTTGAGCAACAAATAGGCCAGGTTCAGCTCGCTCAATTGCTCGGTTTTCTCGAGCAGGGTTTCCATGGAGCTGTATTGCTCTTTGGCCAGCTTCTCCACCCGCCTGACATACTCTTCTTGCCAATCGGGGCGCTCGGCCAAGCCCTTGACGGCTTCCCCAGAGGGCCAAAGGTCGGGGGGCGGTGTCTCCAAAAGGCGTTTAATCCGCATTTTGAGCACCGTTTCATATTCCCCTCGCTCCCGCTCTTTGGTCAGCACTTCGTTGGCCGGGTTGACCAGCTTGGCAAAGAGGATGTTGGCGCGCTCTGCACCTTCGGGATCCCCCACAAACCGATCCGGGTGGAGGGCCTTGGCCGCCTGCAGGTAGCCGCGCCGGATCCCCTTGGAGTCGGCGGTAAGGGGCACGCCTAAGATGGCGAAATGGTCAGTCTCGTAGCGGGCTAGTCCTCGGTTGAGGCGGGGGACATTAGAGTTGGATCCCATAGTTGCCACTTCTCTAAAATCTGCTGCAAGGTTCCGTTTTCGATCAGGCTGGAAATCGCCCCATCCACAGCTTCCTTGAGGGAAGGATGCTGAGAGGATACCACTCCCACCAGAGGCATGGGGAACAAGGGCGGCCCCACCAGGCGCAGCCGGGATCCAGCTTGGCGCAGGTTTAGGGCAGCAACAGGCTGATCAACCAGCACGGCATCCAACTGGCCGGCTTGTAGCTGAGCAAACAAGCGCTCAGGGTTGCTGGTGGCAAAGAGACGAATGGCGTTGCCTCTCCTCTCGTTGTACGCCTCCAGCAGGGCTGCCCCCGTACTGTTAACTACAATGCCCACTTTGCGGCCAAATAATTGCGACAGTGTCTCGATGGCCGGTTCCTCTGGCCCAGAGGTGGGGGAGGGATCCCGTACCACCAAGCGCTGCGGGCTGAGATAGTAGGGCCGGGTGGCCAGAAACTGCTCCGGATCCAAGCCCAAAGCTTCCCGCGCTCCCCAGATCAAGTCCACCTCATCCGCTTGCAAGGCCGCCAACTGCTCGCTCCAGGCCACGTAGATGGGATCCACCTGCACCTGAAGGGTTTGGGCAAGCGCCTCCAGGATATCCCACTCGAAGCCGGCGTAGGTTTGTCGCTCCAAGTCGGTATAGAGATAGGCCGGCCCCAGACTGGGATCCAAGCCAACCCGAATGCGCCCCCGGGCCTGGATCTCGGCCCAACGGGAATCAGGGGGCTGTGCCTGCTCGGTGGGGGCGACTTTCCCTTGTGCCGGCTGAGGGTAGCCGGGGCCAGCAGTGGCGACCCCAAGGGCCATCGCTCCCAAGAGGAGAGCCAGGCCGAACTGTGCCGCCCGGCAGCCATGTCGCTGTTTTCCGGGGAGTCCGCTAACCCATCTCCTATCTACCCTGCCCAACATAGGGTTCTTGGAATCTTCTTGATTATTCCTCGATTATTCGTCAGCTACTTCTGTCTTCAATTCAACTCAACTGGGGAGCTTTCCCGGTTCTGATAGGCTGGGCGTGGATCCCGCCGCATGGGAAAGGAGACCGGCAAAGGCCGCACCTGGGCCAGTTCTTCTTGCAGAGCAGCGTGTAACCAGCCATTGCTGGCCAACAGTCGGCCACTGTAAACATCCACCGGGCCGCCATCGTAAGCAGTCACCTTGCCGCCTGCCTCCCGCACCAGAACGATCCCTGCGGCAATGTCCCAAGGGGAGAGGCCCCGCTCCCAGTAGCCATCCAACTGACCGGTGGCCACATAGGCCAAATCCAGAGCTGCAGATCCGCCCCGCCGTACTCCTTGGGTGAGATGGGTAAAGTGGCAAAACTCGGCGTAGTTGTTGTCGGGGGTTTCGCGACGATCGTAGGCAAAGCCGGTAACCAGCAGGCTCCGAGACAATTCAGCCGTTGTGGAGACTCGAATGGGTTGACGGTTGCGGGTGGCCCCCATTCCTTGGACGGCGCGAAACAGATCCCCGCGAAAAACGTCACAAACAACCCCCAAAACCGGCTCCCGCCCCTGCAGCAAACCGATGGAGACGGCGGCAAAAGGGTAGCCGTGGGCAAAGTTGGTGGTGCCATCTAGGGGATCGATCATCCAAGCGTAGGCGCCCTCCGGAGATCCCTGCTGGCCTGATTCCTCGGTCAAGATGACATCTTCGGGGAAGTGCCGCCTCAAGATTTTTAAGATGAGATCCTCAGAAGCGCGATCCGCCGCCGTCACCAAGTCGCCCGGACGTTTCTCCTCGATGGCGAGGGTGCCCCCCACATAACTGCGCAGCAAAGCTCCTGCCTCCAGGGCAGCTTCTGTGGCCACATCCAACCGACGCAGCAGGGCCTCTGTCACACCCCTACCTCAAGAATCTGTTACTCAGGATAGCCCGCGAAGGCTGAGGCTCCCAAGGGATTCCTGAAAACCAAAATGGGCCCAACCTGAGCCCAAGCCCAGTTTCCGGGGAAAGGGGGTATCTCCAAGACTGCCTATAGTGTATAGTACAGTACACTGGGGCTTGTGGGTTTTCCGGCAGCCCGCCAAGACCAGAGTTCCTTTGAAAGCAGTAGGGTTTTGGGGAACTATAGATAAGACTTTGAATTTGGAAAGCCAAGCTGCTGTAAATGGCGTTGAGCGTTGAGGGGGGAAGACCTTTGCCACATAGCTACGACGATTTTTTCACCTCCATCACAGAGGTTGGCGGGAAAAGTCCTCTTCCCAGCCAGGGCTTTGATCTGCCGGCGGATTTGTTCGATCAAGTCCCTGAACGGCCGGTATCCCATCCGGAGTTCACCCTGTCCATCTGCCATCCTGTCCGGCCCTGCAGCTACATCCTGCGGGAGAGTATCTACACGGTTGGACGGGATCCCTCCAACGCCATCCAGATCGTCAATCGGTTTGTCTCGCGTCACCACGCTTACCTGGTGCGGGTGCCCACCAAGTCCAACCGGACAGGGTTTACCTATTGCCTGATCGACGGCAACCGCAAGGGCCAGTCCAGTACCAATGGGGTGTTTGTCAACGGCACGCGGGTGGCCACTCACTACCTGAGGAGCGGAGATGTCATCTATTTCGGGCCAGAGATCCGCGCCTATTTCTTCGAGGTGGCCCGCATTCTCCCTGTGAACCCCTTTGACATCGGCCCTGGCCTTGGCGAAGAGCTTCAGCTTCCCCACGACACAGGAAGCCACCGCAACCGTTGACAGATCTAAAGCTGCATCGCTAAATTAATTAAGCCGGTTAAGCAATGTGAATTGGGGCATCGCCAAGCGGTAAGGCAGCGGGTTTTGGTCCCGCCATTCGGTGGTTCGAATCCATCTGCCCCAGCTTAAAATCCAACCGAGAGCACAAAGGCGCAAGCCCTTGGGATCCCGTGCAGACCTGGGGTTTCGGCTCTTGGCATCAGCAGGGCGCGTTGCTCTGGGGAACTGAGGAATCATGGGGTCGCTTTTGCCAACGGAGGCCCTGGCTTGGCAGGACTGGCCGCGGGGAGAATGGCAACAACCAGAAACCAAGGGCGAGGGATCCGGGGTGAGCTGTTCAGGTCGATCCTTGATGGTGGTGGGAACTTCTTCCCATGTGGGCAAAACCCTGCTGGTAACAGCCCTTTGTCGCATTCTCAAGAAAGCGGGAAAAAGGGTTGCCCCTTTCAAAGCTCAGAATATGTCCCTCAACGCCTATGTCACCCCAGACGGCAAGGAGATTGCCTACGCGCAGGCTCTGCAAGCTTGGGCTGCCGGGATCCCCCCTGCGGTGGAGATGAACCCAATCCTTCTGAAGCCCCAGGGCAACCTGACTTCCCAGATCGTCTTGAACGGAGTGGCGGTGGGCACCTACCGCGCCGGAGAGTATTACGAGCGCTGGTTTGCGCCGGCCTGGCAAGCGGTCAAAGAAGCCCTTGCTCGCCTACAACAGCAGTACGACTGGATCCTTTGCGAGGGGGCAGGTAGCCCAGCAGAGGTGAACCTCAAACATCGGGACTTGGCAAATATGCGGGTTGCCTTGCATTTGGGATCCCCCACTTGGCTGGTGGCAGACATCGACCGAGGTGGGGCGCTGGCCCATGTGGTGGGCACGCTCCAACTGCTGGAACCCGAAGAACGGGCCCTGATCCGGGGCATTGTCATCAACAAGTTTCGGGGCTCGCGGGAACTGTTGCAGCCCGGCCTGGATTGGCTGGAAAACTACACCGGGATCCCAGTTGTCGGGGTCTTGCCTTGGGTGGACTGGGTTCTGCCCCAAGAGGATTCGATGGGAATTGCAGCCAACCCCCTGCTTTGGGAAGATCGCCGCGACCGGGCCGGTGGCCAAGCCCTGAGGGAAGGGCGCCTGGAGATTGCTGTGGTGCGTTTGCCCCAGGTGGCCAATTTCTCGGATTTTGACCCCTTGTTGGCGGAGCCCACCGTCCATCTGCGCTGGGTTCACCCCGGCCAAAGTTTGGGATCCCCGGATGTGGTCATCCTGCCCGGCAGCAAAACCACCCTCAACGATCTGTTCGCGTTGCAAAAGACCGGCCTGGCCGAGCAACTGCGCCAATACTCCGGCCATATCGTCGGCATTTGCGGCGGACTGCAAATGTTGGGAGAAACCATCGCCGATCCCGAAGGCTGGGAGGGGATCGCCGGCACCTACCCAGGGCTGGGCTTTCTCCCTTTGACCACCGTTTTACAACCCACCAAGGTCACCCAGCAGGTACAGACCCAAAGCCGATGGCCTGCCCTGGCCCCCATCCAGGGGTACGAAATTCATCAGGGATCCACCCAGGCGGATCCCTCTGGTTGCCTGCCGCTGTTCGAGCAAGAGAACCTGGGCTGGCGGGATCCCACGGGTCGGATTTGGGGCAGCTATCTGCATGGCCTGTTTGACAACCACCTGTGGCGGCGACAATGGCTGAACTGGCTGCGCCGACAAAAAGGCTGGGATCCCTTGCCGGATCTGGAGGGCCACTATGCTCAGCAGCGGGAGCAATTGCTGGAGCGCCTGGCCGATCTGTGGCAGCCTCACCTGGACTTGGGCCTGTTGATGGAATAGCCCATCGGCGATGGGGGAGAGAAGTGGGGTGGGAGGCTATGTTGCGCCAGGTTACGCCAGCGCGACCGGAAATCCAGGATCCACTCAACCGGTTGCCTCGGCTACCTCTGCCTGACCCGAAGAAGTCCGCTCCGAAAGACTTATGCAACGCTGAACAAAACAGAACTTTGCCCAGCATCGCTGCTTTCTTCCTGCTTCAGCGACCCATGACTAGCGGCAGAGTTCACCCCCACCACCCCGCCAGAGGAGTCTCCACAGGCGTCACTTCCCCCAGAGCTTGGGGTAGTTCTGTACCACCGCAACAGGTTTAGGGCTGCATTCAAGTCGCGGTCTAGCTCCAGACCACAACACGGGCAGCAAAACACCCTTTCCTGCAGTGGCATCTTCTGTCGGTGCCCACACCCTGAACACAGTTGGCTGGACGGATAAAACCTATCCGCCACCACCACCTGACAGCCGTAGAGCCGGGCCTTATACTCTAGCTGTCGCCGAAACTCGTAGAACCCACAGTCTGACAGCGCTCCTGCCAGCTTGCGGTTCTTGAGCAGGTTCTTCACCTGCAAGCCCTCAATCACCACCACCCGATACTTCTTGGCCAGGTAAGTCGTTAGCTTGTGCAGATTGTCTTGCCGAATGTCTGCCACCCGCTTATGGGCCTTGCCTAACTGCACCACCGCCTTCTTACGGTTAGCGGATCCCTTCTGCTTGCGACTCAGCCGCCGTTGCAGTCTGGCCAGACGCTTCCTCGCCTTGCGGTAGGGCTTTGGGTTCTCGAATACTTCCCCGTCGGAACAGGTGGCCAGGTGATGGATACCTAAGTCCACTCCCACCACCTCTCCGGTCTTCTCCACCTGGGGTGTTGGAGCTTCGTACTTGAAGGAGATGTACCAACGCCCAGCGCGAAGGCTGATGACCACGTTCTTGGGTGTGGTCGCCGGAAGCAGCTCTGCACAGCGCAGCCAACCAAAGACAGGCACCTTGATGCGGTCGCCAGAAATGCGGATGTTGCCTTCTAGGTAAAAGCTGTCTCGCACTCCCTTGCGTTTGAAACGGGGGAACTTCCCCAACCCACCCCGCCAGCGCTTAAAGGCTTGCTCCAAGTTGCGTAATGCCTGCTGAGGAGCGCATTTGGAGACCTGGTAGTACCAGGGGTTTTCCTTCTTAACCTCGGCTACCAGGCGCTTGTGCAGGTCAATGGCGGTGGGGAGTTTCTGCCGGTTCTCCAGGGCTTGCCGACAGATGGCCAGGCCCCAGTTGTAGGCGTGACGGGCTACCCCAGCGTGCTGAGCGGCTAGGGTCTTCTGCCGGTTATTCAGCTCTAAGCGGGTGCGGAATCCAAGCAGCATTCAGATAGCCGCGGCCAACATGCTTAGTTTAATGGCTATTTCGGTTCCGCAAAGTAACC
>NZ_JANSIC010000098.1:7453-9653 GCF_047461955.1 Synechococcus sp. R55.7 | reverse complement strand
ATACATTATTTTCAGTATAGTTGAGCTTATTATTGACTAGAGTCATGCTCTGCAAGATCTGAATCTACTGGATGGCCAGGAGCTCCACTTCAAAATCCAAGGTGGCGTTGGGGGGGATCACCCCGCCTGCCCCGCGGCTGCCATAGGCCAACTCCGGCGGAATGCGCAAGTACCGCTTGCCCCCCACTCGCATGGTGGCCAGCCCTTCCTCCCAGCCACGGATCACCTGCCCTACTCCGTAGGTGAAGACAAAAGGCTGATTGCGCTTGTAGGAGCTATCGAAGATGGTGCCATCCTGTAGCTTGCCCACGTAGTTGACCACCACCGTTTGCCCCGGCTGAGGCGAAGGCCCACTGCCTTGAGTGATGTCGTAGTATTGCAATCCCGACTCGGTGGTGATGAAGTCCTTGGCTGGGGATTGCACGCTCACCACCGGATTGTCTTTGGCCCGCGACAGAGCCACGGCCGGCTGGCCGCCCCACACCCCGAGCCACAGCAAACACAGCACCAGCAGCAGCACCCGTTTCATCGTTGGCATCCCCCCGCCGCCGACTTTTGGCTTTCCTTTAACAATCTTAGGGGATCCCGTCAGCCTTTCAGTTCGGCAAATTCGATAATCTGACCCTGGTGATCCCGCACCCAAAAGACGAAGGGCTTCTCGGAGCGAATGCTGTTGCGGATCCCTTGTTTGTTGATTCGCTTCAGAAGGGCCTTAAGGGACTCCCGCTCATAGCTGACATGGCGATAGCGAACGCCGCTGCTGCGGCCCGCTGCCGGTACAGTCCCGTAAGCAGAAGCAGATGAGGAGCTAGGCCTAGAGGCGTTGCCGTAGGAACCGGACCCCGCATAGGGATCTGTAGAGCCAGGGATCACGTGCAATTGAACATTGTCGGAGAGTTGGTACCAAAGTCCGGGGGTATCCAATTGGGTGGGCCCAGAGGTGGGACGGGCTTTGGCATCGAAGCGGGGACTGAGGCCAATATCCCCTGGAAAGTAAGCGGATCCTAGGCTGTAGCCGACCATGCTCTGCTCGTAGCCGTAGTAGTACTGCAGGGGCAGCTCCGCTTCCGGCAGTTTCAACACCTTCTCGTAAAACCCTCTGGCCTGCTCCAAGTCCGGCACGATGATGGTGTGGACGCGGGGAGCGCCGCTTAAGAATGTCCACATGGCCCCCCCATAGGCCGATAGCAGCAAAAACATCAGCCCCTTCGTGGAGAGCAAAACCTCCAGGGGGATTAGGGGCAGCATCAGTCCAGGTGGGATGACCATCGGCACTTGTCCCTTCGCGGGTGGCTCTATGTCCAGTATAGGATCCGGGGAGAATCCTGGCCTTGGCCCACGCTCGATGAAGCTTGCTCTGTTTGCCCCCAGCCCGCGCGCCCGCCGGTTGGCCAACTCCCTGATCCCCCTCCTAGGCAAGGAGGTGAGCTGCTGGAGCAAAGCTGACCCGCAGGGGCTGCCCTCCCCCTGGCAGGCTTACGGGGATCCCAAGGATCCCACAGCGCCAGGCTCCCTAGCAGAAGCCGTTGCCCAAACCTGGCCCCAGGTGCAGGGCTGTCTCTTCATCTTGGCCGCAGGGTCGGTGGTGCGGCTCATTGCCCCCCTCTTGCAGGACAAGCAGCGGGATCCAGCGGTGGTGGTGGTGGACGAAGCCGGTCGCTGGGCTATTAGCCTGTGCGGGGGACATGTGGGGGGGGCCGATGCCCTGGCGCGGCAGGTGGCCGCTACCTTGGGAGCCCAGCCGGTTCTCACCTCTGCTTCCGAGGGGCTGGGGATCCCGCCTTTGGATTTGCTGGGGGATCCCTACGGCTGGCGGCGGGGCGCTGGAGATTGGAACGGGGTGGCAGCCGCCTTGACGCGGGGAGAGCCGGTGGCCGTTCACCAGACCTGCGGCACGCGGCTTTGGCGACAAGCTTGGCCGGCAGATCATCCCCTAGTGGCCTCCTCTCCTCCCCATCCCGTTGCCCAGATCTGGATTGGGGAATACCTCTCCCCTCCCACGGGGATCCCGACAGTGCACTGGCATCCGCGGGTGCTGTGGGTGGGGGTGGGCTGCGAGCGGGGCACCACCCGCGCTTGGCTAGAGGGATCCCTGCGCCGCCTGCTGCAGGCCCATGGGCTGGCGTTCGAGGCCATTGCCGGCTTGGCCACCTTGGAGCTGAAGCAAAACGAGCCAGGTCTTCTGGAGCTGGCCCAAGCC
>NZ_JANSIC010000098.1:0-7353 GCF_047461955.1 Synechococcus sp. R55.7 | reverse complement strand
CCCCTTTTGCACCCCGGCCAAATCCGGGAGGCCTCTCCCATTACCCAAGAGCTGCAGCGGGCCAAACAGGCCATCGCTTGGGCGCAGCAGGGGCTGAAGGTGGCGGTGATTTCTTCGGGGGATGCGGGCATTTACGGCATGGCGGGGCTAGTGTTGGAGTGCTTGGTCCGCTCTGGCTGGGATGGGATCCGCCCTTCTCTGGAGGTGCTGCCGGGGATCTCTGCCTTCCAGGCGGCTGCTGCCCGGCTGGGGGCTCCGCTGATGCACGACTTCTGCGCCATTTCCCTCTCGGATCTGCTTACCCCCTGGCCAGTGATTGCAAAACGCCTGCAGGCGGCTGCAGCTGCCGATTTTGTGGTGGCCCTTTACAACCCCCGCTCCCGGCAGCGGGTGGATCCCTTCCTCAAGGCTCTACAGATCTTTCTGCAGGCCCGACCCGCCCATACCCCCGTGGCTTTGGCCCGCAACCTCTACCGCCCTGGCGAAACCCTCCACCTCACCACCCTAGGGGAGCTGGATCCAGAGCAGGTGGACATGCTCACCCTGGTCTTTATCGGCAACTCCCAGACCTTTCGCCATGGAGAGCGGCTGATTACCCCGCGGGGCTATTGCCTGGGCGAAGAACCCACTTGACGGGTGTTAAGCCCAGACTCAAAACACCATCAGATGCCGGGGATCCAACTGCAGCCACCACGGGGATCCCCAACCTTCCACCTCTCGCCAGCGCTCCCGCCACACCTCGGCTTGCAGGTGATAGTCCTGGCTGTGGGCAGGAGGACTGCCCAGCCTAAAGAAGAGAGTCAGTCGGTGGGGGGTCTCGCTCCACTTCACCAGCCAAGCGGGAAACGTGTTGGGCAGCTTCCCGTCGGGCCTGAAGGTGAGGTGGTGGGCGCGGATGGCGATGTATTCTCCGGCTGGGGATCCCTGTACCTGCAGCTCACAGCCCCAATCCAAGGCCAGCACCCGTTGAGGGCCCAGGAGCTTGGCCCGCGAGATGTTTTTGCAACCCGTCAGTTGCGCCACACTAAGGCAGGGGGGAGCCTCAAATAGCTGACGCTTGTCCCCCTGGGCAATGATTCGCCCCTGCTCCATTACAGCCAGATCCCCGCAGAGGCGGAAGGCTTCCTCAATGTTGTGGGTTACCAAAAGCGTGACTCCCTTGTAGCCCGCTAGGATTTCCCCCATCTCCTGCTCCAGTTGGCTGCGCAGGTGGGCATCCAAAGCAGAAAAAGGCTCATCCAGCAGCAAGATCTCCGGCTCAGAAGCCAAGGCTCGCGCCAGGGCCACCCGCTGCTGCTGTCCTCCGGAGAGCTCCGTGGGATAGCGGTTTTCCCAGCCCTTCAGCTTGACCAACCGCAGCTGGGCCTGGATCCGCTCTTGTTTTTCCGCTTCGCTCAAGCCCGCAGGGATCCCAAAAGCGATGTTCTGGGCGACGGTGAGATGGGGAAACAGAGCGTAGTTCTGGAAGATCACCCCTACCCGTCGCTGAGCCGGAGGCAGCCGGATCCCCTGTTCGGCGTCAAACAACGCCCGCTCGTTGAGCAAAATGCGCCCACCATCCGGGGTTTCGATCCCGGCAATGCAGCGCAAAAGTAGGCTTTTGCCGGATCCAGAGGCCCCCAGCAGTCCTAATGGCCGCCCGTCGCAGCTCAGTTGCGCCTGCAGCTCAAACTGGGGCAGCTTCTTGTCAATGTCCACCCAGAGGCGGGGGGCCGGAGTTGAGAAATCCGGATCCCTTCTGGTGAGAACCTGTAGAGGACGAGAGGGAGGTCGCTGCCAGGGCTGTCGCTGAAACCAAAGGTTAACTGCCGTCATCACCCCCAAGGACAACCCCAAGACCAGGGCCGAGCTGATGGCCGCCCCCCGCATATCCCCCGCCTGAACGGCAAAGAAGATGGCCATGGACAGGGTTTGCGTGCGGCCTGGGATGTTGCCTGCCAGCATCAAGGTGGCGCCAAACTCCCCCAGAGCGCGAGCAAAACTGAGGGTAACCCCCGCTAGGATCCCCGGCAAGGCCAGTGGGATCAGCACCCGCGTAAAAATCTTGGCCCTACTTGCTCCCAGGGTGCGGGCTGCCGCCACCAGCGTCGGGTCGATCTGCTGGAAAGCTCCCAAGGCCGTGCGGTACATCAGGGGCAGGGCCACCACCGCTGCCGTGATCACCCCGGCATACCAGGTGAAGATGACCGACAAGTTCAGCGAGGCCAAAAGTTGTCCCAGAAGGGTTCGCCGGCCAAACAGCAGCAGCAACAGGAAGCCCACCATGGTGGGCGGCAACACCAGCGGCGCCAACAAGAGGGCCTCGATGAGAGAGCGCCAGCGACCTCGGTAGTGCAACATCCCGTAAGCCGCCAGCGTCCCCACCCCAAAGGTGATAGCTGTGGCCAAGCTGGCAATCCGCAACGAGATCCACAGCGGAGACAGGTCGTAGTCGCTCATTTGGAGTAACTCATCCGCGCCATTGCAGAGGGATCCCTCACAGGCGGATAAAGCCGTACTTCACAAACACCTCTGCTGCTTCTTCTGAGGTTAAAAACTCCAAGTAAGACTGTCCGGCGGGAGTATCGCGCACCAATGCCACCGGGTAGATAATTGGCGTAATGGGATCCGCCGTAGCCACTACTCGCACCCGATTTGAAAGCTGAGCATCCGAGGTAAACAGGATCCCAGCGTCAGCATTGCCCTGTTCTACCGCCGTTAAGATTTCCCGCACCGTGCTGGCAAACACCATCTTGGGCCGCAGCGTCTCAAACACCCCCGCCTCGGTGAGAATTTCCTGGGCATAGCGTCCGGCGGGCATGGCCTGCAGATCCCCAATGGACAGAACCCGGATCTCTTCCGCCACCAAGTCGGCAAAATCCTGAACCTTGGTTCTGGCATTGGCAGGCACAATTAAAGCCATGCGGTTGCTGAGAAGATCCCGCCGGGATCCCTCCACCAGCAGGTTTTGCTGGGCAAGGGCGTCCATAAAAGAGGCGGCTGCGAAAAATACCACGTCCAAAGGAGCCCCCTGCTCCACCTGTTGCTGGAGAGAGCCGGAATTGGCGAAGTTGTACTCAACCTTGATGTCGGGATAGCGGGCGGTGAACAACCGGTCGATTTCCGTTAAAGCCGGTTGCAAGCTCACCGCAGCCCCCACCAAAATGGGCTGAGATTGCGCCAAGCCGGGAGCCGACCCCCACCTCAAAGCCAGAGCGGCCAGGATCCCCAGGAATAACATTGCAGTTCTTCGTTTCATAGCCATTCTTCTTTGACCCGTGACGACTTTCAGAACAGGAAAATCCACCAATCGCTCGGTACTTTGACCATTAGAGGTTGCAGTTTGTATCTTTAAGATACATAATCTAGACTATTGGCAGCCCTTCCTCCCCAGAGGCAACGATAAGCATCTGATAGTATTGAAACCGGTGTTGAATGACCATCCGGCAAGCTCCTCTCTTGTTCAGTTCGGTCAACACCCCTGTTGCTCTGCTTGTTCAACAAAGGAGAAGTCATGCAAATCAGCACTCGCAACTTTTTTAAAGGAACTGTAAAAAGCTTCCAGGTGGGCATGGTCAATGCCGAAATTGTTCTGGAAGTTGCACCAGGCATAGAAATAACAGCCATTATTTCTAAGCACTCTGCCGAACGGTTGGGTATAGCAGTTGGAAAAGAAGCGTATGCTGCCATTAAAGCCTCAGATGTGGTCATCGCCGTGGATTAGTGGTGGATTAGCAAATTGAGTGACTGGCCTAGACTTGCTGTTGCCTGGGATCCAAATACAGGGCTTTGATAAGGCGCTGGCGATCGTTTAGGCTGATCTGAAGCCGCCCATTCTCTACATCCCGCACCCAGCTCTGGCTGCGCCCCAGCCTCTGGGCCAATTCCCGCTGGCTGATTCCCTTTTGCTGGCGTGCCGCCGAGATATCCGCTCCACGCAAAGCTTTGCTTGAGGGGAAGTCTTTTGGGTTTTCGGGAGGGCCAGGGAGATCCGAGTCTGTTGCAACAGGCGCAGACTTTGCCCTACGCTGCCGCCGAGATCCCGATTCTCGGGTTGGGGATCTGGCTTCTTGAACTACTCGACGATGCCAGTCGGAGGGCAGATGAAATCGTTGAATGCGAGCCTGCATCAAGAGTCCCCACTTGCCCCGCGGCCCGGCAGCCGTCAGCAAGCCACCGTTGTTGGCATCTTCAATCCAAAAGTTCAATGCCTCGTCCGCATCCTCGGGCACAGCTTCCAGGCGAGCCCACAGGGGTTGAATGGAAGAAGGATAGGTGAGGGGATCGAACTCCGGCTTGAGGCCGTAGTGGTTGAGAACCTCCAGATCGCTTTCAAAGGTGCGCACCAGCCGTTTGCGTTCTTGGAGATTGAGATAAGCTTCCTGCAGTCGCTCTTCCCCGTAGGCCACTCGCATCAGGGTGGGCACCGTCAGACGCTGTTGCCGCCCCATCCTCACTTTGAACAACAGCCACAGCAGCAGGCGCATGGCTCCTTCATGGTGTTGCCAATGGCTCATCACGGCCTGCAGCAGGGATAGGGGCAGGCTGCTGTACTGATAAAAGGCTTGCCCCTGGCGGCACCCTTGTCGATTGAGAAAGTACCGTGTCCATTCGCCGGGCTGAATCGCCCAAGTCAGGCCCACCAGATGGTTGCAGCCCTGCTCATCTTTTTGAAAGTGGCGATGCATCTTGAGCAGCCTCCACAGAGGGCCAGCCGGTACCGAAAACCCCTTCACCCGCCCCTGATCCGGCCAATCGATGGAGACTTGAATCCGACAGAGCTGCTCTATCCAGGTCATGAACAGGTGGAGACGGGTCATCTTGCTCAGATCTTTACGTTTATCCCAGCCCAAATAGGACTCCAATTGTGAGTCGGTGAAAACAAAGGATTCCTTCCAGGGGCTATCCAACCCGGCGGCATAGGCAGCAAAAATAAGATGCAAACAGGCAGTTCGCACATCGATCGGAGCACTTTGTGGGATCCCGTCCAAACATAGAGTTAGGGTCAGAGATCCCTGGTTGTGGCCAACAGATTTCTGATAGCAAACCTGGTTATCTCCCTGCTTTTGCAGATTGAGAGATTGAAATTGAGATAGGAAATTGCAAGCTTCCCAGACCACAATTGACGAAGCAAAAGCCTGGCTATGGCCGTTCAAAAATAGAGGTGGACTGCTGCGAATGCGGGCCGTGACCGTGCGGTTGCGCCCCTTCATGGCTTCATAAGGCTGCGGGGCAGAACCGGGACACAGGCTAACGCACTGAGGTTCTGGGAAGAAACCTTCGCAGTCATTGCACAACAGAGGATTAATCCAGTATTCCCCATCCTGAACAACAATAGCTTTCGTAGGACAGCTATCTACACAAGCGTTGCAACCGATACAATCCCCTGAGATTTGATAAGCCATAGCCCTCAAACTCCATAACGTTTCCCTGTAGCTCTCCCTCGTTCACACCTGCTATCGCATCTGCAAAACCCTAAACCCGGCCATGGAGACCTTCCTCGCAAAGCCGTGGCAGCCCGGCGAGAGACCTTAGTTTAAGGTCAGTTTCCTCAATTCGTGAACTGGATTGAAAGATACCTCAAAAGATCCCCGGCAGGCCAGGGAGATTTGGTCTAGGGTGAACCTTCTGGAAAGCTTTGTTTTCTCTTAACTTCTAATGTTTACAGTGAACTTTTGAGATGGCTTTGCAGGCTACTCCTCCCCCTTGAGAGCCTTTTGGGGATCCGAACTGCAGCAAGTGTCAGGCAAAACGCTCAATAACCAAGCCGACACAAGGTCGTCCGCCCACCCAATACGCCGATTCATCGGCCAGGTTGTGGCTTGGCTCCAGATGCCAACCCAAGGGATTGGGTTCTAGCTCCAGCGCCCGCACGATTTCCTCTGGGCTTAGTCCTGTGCAGAGTTGGATGTGTTGCAACTTGGGGAAAGGCTTTTCCACAAGGCTAAGCTCTTCAGCAGCTTTAAGGATGGAGCCCAGGTGCAACAAACAGGTGTTCATGGCTTTGCTCCCAAATCAAGATAGGTTATGAAGAGATGAGCTTCCCTTACTTTGAGTGTCCCTCATTACAGGTTAAAAATTGGGTAAATAGACTACATTTTAGAAGGCTCTTGGCAAATTTAAGATTGTTTTCTTATTCGGTTCTTGGGTAGACATCAAGGCGCAACGTGGATCCATGTAAACCCAGATGGGTTTAGCTAAATGAGCAGGAAGGGAAAGTTGGCCACTGGGTAGGAGTAGGATCCACTCAGGGTGACGTTGGATAACCTGGAGATAGGTACCTGGAGTGAGACCCATTTGCTGCAATTGGGCGCAAGCAGCTTCGGATCCGCGCAGTTGGTAGATGCGACCTTCTTCTCCAACCTTCATGAGTTGGAGAGGAGATATGGTTATTGAGATCTTAGGGACGGTGGGCGGTGCCAACATATAGGGATCCCTAATCTTAGAAGAGGCCATTTGAGCCTTGCCCGAGTCCATTTGCGAGCAGCTTGGAAGCAGCGATCTATCAAACCAAGTAAGCTTCCTGGTGAGTGCGAATCGTACAATTGGAGCGAGGTTTAGCCACGCAGAGCAGCACAAATCCTTTGGCTATTTGCTCCTCATCCAGAAAGGTTTGCTCCGATTGATCGACTTCTCCTTCTACCACTTTGGCCACGCAAGAGGAACAACTACCGGAGCGGCAGGAAGAGGGCAAATCCACATCTTGATCCTCAGCCGCTTCTAGGATGGTTGAATCTTCATCTACTGAGATATAGGTGTCGAGCCGTCGTTTTGGGTTAACCAAGTGAACTGTGTAGGTAGCCATGATGGAGTCTCCAGAGAGCTGACGAGGGGTAAACAAGAGATCTTAGGCAGGGATCCCAGGGCTGCATTCGCCCCGCTCTCCCAAAGAGCTGCAGCCGGCACAGCCGCCGACAGCATCTGGACAACCGTAGTCTTGAAAGACTCGGAATAGCTTCTCCTGCTGCGGAGTAGAGGTGAGAAAGGTTTGGTACGCTTTTTCCAGCGCTTGCCGAGCTTGCTCCAATCGCTCTTCTTCGCTGCCCTGGAAACACTCCAGAGGGCCTAGATACTGAGCGAATTTGCGTAAGATATGCAGGCGATTCACGTTGACCACCCGCGGATCGTAGGGGAGCTCGAAAAAAGCGAAATAATCCTCGGCATTGACTAGGGCTTGGAAGTCTTTCCAACGGCGGTTGTGGTTCCAACTCATCGGCAGGTCTCCAGGGTTTTCAAGCGTTGTCTGAGGGTGTGCAGCCGGGCAAACAGGGCATAGGTGCGGGCTGCCAAGTCGGGGAGTCGCTCGAACCCGTCGGGTAGCCCCTCGGCCAGATCGTGCAGATCCATTTTCAGTTGGCCTGCTTTGCTGTTTAG
>NZ_JANSIC010000097.1:0-9655 GCF_047461955.1 Synechococcus sp. R55.7 | reverse complement strand
CTCTTCATGGATCAGCAGGGATCCACTCTTGAGCAACTGCTCGGCCAAACGGTGGTGCAGGGCATGGCCCGCCTTGTAGGCCACAATGTGCCCCTGCAGTCGGCAGCCCAGGAGGCTGAGATCTCCTAGTAAATCTATCAGCTTATGGCGCACCGGCTCATCTGGGTAGCGCAATGGCCCCAACCACTCGGTTTGGCTACAGACAATGGCATTTTCCAGGCTGCCCCCCTGGATTAGCCCCCGTTCCCGGGCCAGCTCCACATCCTGCTGGCGGGCGAAGGTGCGGGCCGGCGCAATGGACTGGACAAAATCCGGCCTGTTCTCCCTCCAGCTCAGCCACTGTTCTCCAATCGGGCAATCGGCAAAATCGATGCCATAGGTAAAGCGGGCTGTAGGATGGGGGAGGGCGCTGACAAAGGCTTCCCCCGCCCAGACAGTGACCGGTTCTTGGATCACCCCCAGCAGGGCTGGCTGATCTTGGGCCTGGATCCCGGCCTGGGCAATGGCCTCTACAAAGGGCAGGGCAGAGCCATCCAGAATCGGCAGCTCCGGCCCCTCCACCTCGATGCGGCAGTTGTCAATGCCCAGGATGTAAAGGGCGGCCAGCAGGTGTTCCACCGTCTGCACTTGAACAGAGGGGGATCCCTGCTGCAACAGGGTGCAGAGATGGGCAGGGGCCAGGGATCCCAACCGAGCCGGGATCTCAGGGGATCCCGGTTGATCCACCCGCACAAAAACCCGACCGCTGCCGGCAGGAGCTGGATGCAGACTGCAGCCAATTGGCAGGCCGGTGTGCAGGCCAACGCCTTCTAGGGCAATAGAGCTGGCTAAGGTGTGTTGCCGGCCTCTCATCGTGCTCCGCAGCGCTAGTGCAAACGCTCTTGGCCCTGGTCGAAAACGCGGTAATACAGCTCCCGATAGCCCACGCGCAGGTTGCTGCTGGCATCTGCCAACTTGGCTTTGTGGCTGCGGGTGCCGTAGGCGCTGAACACCTCGTAGGTATCTCCCTCAAAGAAAAAGGAAGAGACATCGGACACCTCTTCGCCCCCCAGCAACTGCCAGCGCCCCTGGCGAAACTGCAGCCGGTAGTGGGCTTTATCCAAGCTGCCGGAAGGACGGTCGATAATGGCGTCGATGCTGCCCTCGTAGAACGGCTCGGCACCACCATTGGGGATGGATATGTCCACAGGCCACACGTCCACAGCGATATCTCGGTAGCGGCAGTTGGGCCGGTTGCACAGGCGAATCGAGCGCATGACCTCGGCAATGGCTTCCAGCCGCTGCCGCGCCTCGGCCAGAGAAAACCGCTCTGAGTCGCTATCGCGAACGAGCTGGGGCAATACCTGAGCCGGCCCTGCCAGCGATGAAGGGGCAGCCAGCGCCGGGGATCCCCAGCAGCATCCCACCAACACCAGACAAATCAAGCTCAGCCAACAACGGTATGCGGATCCCATGGATGCAATCTATGACAAAATCAAGCTCCTCTTCTCTACTCTAGGCACTCTGGGGGATCCCAACCTGATGCCGATATTACCCCACTCTGGCCCTGAACAACTGGCGCAGGTGCGGCTTGTATTGGTGCAGCCGGCTGGGCCACGCAATTTGGGCGCTGTTGCTCGCATCATGAAAAACATGGGCCTCAGGCAGTGGGTGCTGGTGGATCCCCAATGCGATCCCCTCGATATGGAAGCGATCACCACAGCCGTGCATGGGGCAGACCTGCTCCATCAAGCCCGGAAGGTGCAAACTTTGCCCGAAGCCCTGCAAGGGTGTGTGCAGGTTTTCGGGACAACGGGGCGCAGCCAAACCTACCCACCCGAATGGCAAATTCAGTCCCCCCGCCAAGCCTTTCCCGCTCTGCTGGCCGCCGGCCCTGCCGCCCTCGTGTTTGGCCCCGAAGATCGCGGCTTGAGCAACGAGGAGCTGGCCCTTTGCCATCGCCAGATCCAGATCCCCACCGATGCGACCTATCCCTCTTTAAACTTGGCCCAAGCCGTGGCCATTTGTTGCTATGAGCTGTACACCCTCGTCTGCCAGAGCCCTTCCCCTGCTCCTCCTATGCCCTCGCCTCAAAGGCTTGCCCCCTTCGAGCTGCTGGAGGGATTTTTCGACCACTTAGAAGCGCTGTTGCTGCAAATTGGCTACCTGCACCCCCACACAGCCCGCCGCAAAATGCTCAAGTTTCGCGCCCTGTTCCAGCGAGCCGGCCTGACCGTAGCCGAGGTGGCCTTGTTGCGCGGGATCCTGCGGCAACTGCAATGGAGCCAGGGATGCTCTCGTCAGGAACCTCTGGAAGCAAATGCAGCTCCCGTCCCGCCGACGCAACCAGATTCCAGCAGGACCCCATCTTGACCCCAAGGCTGGGCCTCCAGCCCCGCCCTACCGCTACCGGAAGCAAGCTAGAAGGGCGGCTTCCTGCTTTCAGGCGGCGCGGAGCGCTTGTCAAGAATCTTGAGGCTTTGGCCGTGGGAGAATATCGGAGAATATCAATGCTAGAGCTTAAGGGTGGCGCGGGGATCGTAGGATTGAACCCGCTGCAGCTTTTCGTAAAGTTCTCGCTCTTCTTCGGAGATCTGGGTGGGCAAATGGATCTGCACCACCACGTAAAAATCCCCCCGTTCTCCGTTGCCTTTGGGAAATCCCCTTTCCGCCAGCCGCAACTTTCGCCCCGGCTGCATGCCAGGTGGGATCCGCAGCTTCACCACCCCATCCAAGGTGGGCACCTCCACCTGGGCGCCCAAAACCGCTTCGCTGGGGCTGATGGGCAGATCGCAGTAAACGTCGAATCCCTCTAGGCGATAGAAGGGGTGGTCTTTCAGCTCAATTTTAAGGTACAGATCACCGGCACCGCCGTTGGGGTTGGGGTGGCCTTGGCCGCGCAGGCGAATCCGCTTCCCTGGCGTAATTCCCGGCGGGATGTTTACCTCGAGCACGCGATCCCCGCCCACCCGCAGGCGACGCTTGCCCCCCTCAAAAGCTTCTGGAATGCTGATCTGGATGGTGGCCTCAGCATCGTAACTGGTGTTGCCAGTGGATCCCGAAAATCCGCTGCTGCGGTCTGTGGTTTGGCTGCGCACCCGGCCCAGCAGTTGATCGATGAAGTCTTGAAAATCATCAAATTGGCTGAAATCGACGCCACTCCCCCCAAATCCGCTCCCCCCAAAGTCTTGGCTGAAGGGGCTGCTGCTGTAGGTGTAGGCATCGCGGCTGGAGCGAAACCCGCCCTGCTGATAGTATTGGCCAAATTGGTCGTATTGCCTGCGCTTGCTGGGATCCGAGAGAACTTCGTAGGCTTCGTTAATGTCTTTGAATTTCTCTTCAGCCGCTTTGTCGTTGGGGTTGACATCTGGGTGATACTTGCGGGCTAGGCGCCGATAGGCTTGTTTCACCTCATCGGCAGTGGCCGTTTTGCTGACCCCCAAAATCTTGTAGTAGTCCTTAAAGTTTTGCATGGAGGCGTCCGCAGGCAAATCGCTGAGAGTGGGCAGAAAACCACGAGGCTAGGCGTCCCCGGCAAGGGCTCCTTCCCTCCGACCTACTGAAGAAAATGAGGAGGCGGGCTAGACGCCATCGCCCATCCCGTCCCTCCTCATTATCGGCGCTACAAGTAAGGGCGGGATCCGCCCTGGGCCCGCGGCCCACGGAGGGATCCCTGAGCAGTCACTTGCTCTCGGTGAAGTCGGCATCGATCACATCATCGCTGCCGCCGGAGGTCTTCCCTGAGCCGGAAGCGGAGCTAGAGGAGGCCCCAGGCTGTTGATACAGCTCGCTGCTCATGGCGTAGAGAGCCTCTTGCAGCTCCCGCTCTTTGCTCTGGATGGCGCTGTCGTCCTCCCGCTGGATGGCCTCCCGCAGTTCTCGCACCAGAGTCTCGATTTGGCTGCGTTTGCTGGAGGAGATCTTGTCGCCCAACTCCTTCAACTGCCGCTCGGCTTGGTAGGCCAGCGAGTCGGCCTTGTTGCGGCGCTCAATTTTCTCCCGGCGGGCCCGGTCTTCGGCAGCGTATTTTTCTGCCTCAGCAATCATGCGCTCCACCTCTTTGCTATCCAAAGTAGAGGCGCCGGTGATGGAGATGCTCTGCTCTTTGCCGCTGCCTTTGTCTTTGGCCGTCACCTTGAGGATGCCATTGGCGTCGATGTCGAAGGTGACCTCGATCTGCGGCACACCGCGGGGGGCCGGCGGGATCCCGTCCAGCTTGAAGCGGCCCAGAGATTTGTTGTCGCGGGCCAGCTCCCGCTCCCCTTGCACCACGTGGATTTCCACAGAGGTCTGCCCATCTTCGGCAGTGGAGAAGATCTCCGACTTGCGGGTGGGGATGGTGGTGTTGCGCGGGATGAGCTTGGTGGCCACGCCGCCCAAGGTTTCCACCCCCAAGGACAAGGGGGTGACATCCAGCAGCAGCACGTCTTTGACTTCGCCCGCCAGCACACCCGCTTGGATGGCCGCCCCAACCGCCACCACCTCATCGGGGTTGACACTTTGGTTGGGTTCTTTGCCCAGCAGCTCCCTCACCAGCCGCTGCACCGCCGGAATGCGGGTGGATCCCCCCACCAGCACCACTTCGTTGATGTCGGCCTTGGTGAGCTTGGCATCCCGCAGGGCTTGTTCCACCGGCCCCTTGCAGCGCTCCAGCAGGTCGGCACAGAGGTGTTCAAATTGAGCGCGGGAGAGCTTCAGCTCCAGGTGTTTGGGCCCATCGGCAGTGGCAGTGATGAAGGGCAGGTTGATGGTGGTTTCGGAAACGCTGGACAGCTCGATCTTGGCTTTTTCCGCAGCTTCCGTTAGCCGTTGCAGCGCCTGCCGGTCTTGCCGCAGGTCGATCCCTTCCATTTGCTTAAACTGCTCGGCCATCCAATCGACGATCTTCTTGTCGAAGTCGTCGCCCCCCAACTGCGTGTCGCCGCTGGTGGATTTCACCTCGAAAACGCCATCCCCCACTTCCAAGATGGACACATCGAAAGTGCCACCGCCCAGGTCGAAGACGAGGATGGTCTCGTTGTTGCGCTTGTCCAAGCCGTAGGCCAAAGAGGCTGCTGTCGGCTCGTTGATGATGCGCAGCACTTCCAAACCGGCAATGCGGCCCGCATCTTTGGTGGCCTGCCGCTGCGAGTCATTAAAGTAAGCAGGAACCGTGATCACCGCTTGGGTGACCGGCTGGCCCAGGTAGCGGCTGGCATCATCCGCTAGCTTGCGCAGCACCATGGCCGAAATCTCTTCCGGCGCAAATTCCTTGTTCAGGCGGGGTGCGTACAGTTTGACATTGCCCCGCTCATCCCGCCGTACCTGGTAGGAGACCCGCTTGGAGTCGGCATTCAGCTCATCGTACCTACGACCGATGAACCGCTTAACCGAGTAGAACGTGTTTTCCGGGTTGAGCACCGCTTGGCGGCGGGCCATTTGGCCCACCAGGCGCTCTCCATCTTTGGTGAAGGCGACCACCGAGGGTGTGGTGCGAGTACCCTCAGCATTGGCGATGACGGTGGGGACACCCCCCTCCATTACGGCGACAACCGAGTTGGTTGTGCCCAGGTCAATTCCTACAACTTTTCCCATCGGCTCCTTATTCTCCTCTTCTTGAGTACATTGCTTCGGTTACCGCCGCCAGCCTGTGTGAAGTAGCTTGGGCAGCCAATCTGTGAAAATCCGGCAGATGCTTGGTCACTTCCTGGGTCGATCCTAACCAGCTGGTTGGCGAGGCCAGGGCGAGAATGCCGCCCATTTCTCGGGGCTGAAGGGCAGACCGGTTACGGATCTCCGTACCTGCAGCAGCCTTGCTTTCGGTGCCGCTTGGGGTATGGCCTGGGTTGGCAGCTATTGGCAACTCTTGGGGGACTGCTGCCAGGCTAGCTCTGGATAAGCTGCAGCGCCTCCAGGCCGCGGTTCACAACGGTTGCGGCCAGGGGCAGGTAGCCCATCTCCTCGGCCAGGGCTTGTCCTTCGGTAAGGGCCCAGCGGAGCACAGCTTGCAGGGCGGCGGCCATGGCGGGATCCGAGTACCGGCGGTAGGTCAGGATCCAGGTGTAGGTGACGATGGGATACGCTCCAGGGCCAGCGGGATCCGGCACAAAAGCCCGCAGGTTTTCCGGCAGCTCAATTTCGCTCAAGGCCAGGGCCGAGGCTTCCGGGGAGGGGAGAATGAACTCGCCGCGGCGGTTCTCCAGAGCTGCCACCGACAGATCCAGCTCGCGGGCATAGACCGACTCCACGTAGCCGATCACCCCTTCGCTGAGAAGCATTTGGGCGCTCATGCCCTCGTTGCCTTTCACCCCAATGCCCACCGGCCACTCCAGCGACATGCCAACACCGATTTCTGAGGCCCAAGCCGGATCGATGGCCGCCAGGTGGCGGGTAAAGGTATCGGTGGTGCCGCTGCCATCGGAGCGGTAGCAGACGGTGATGGGCAGATCGGGAATGGTTAGCTCCGGGTTCAGGGCCAGGATCTCCGGATCCCGCCACTGGTCGATTTGGCCGCGAAAGATCTTCACCAAAACGGGTCGAGACAGCTTGAGTCCAGAAGGGATCCCCGGCAGGTTGTAGCCTACGGCAATGCTGCCTGCGGTCATCGGGATCATGACCACACCCCGCTTCACCTCGGCGATCTCGGCATCGGTCATGGCCACATCACTGGCGGCAAAGTCCACTGTCTGGTCAATAAATTGCCGGATCCCAGCGGCGCTGCCCACCGGTTGGAAATTGATCTCCACCTTGGGATCCACCTGGCGGTAATCGGAAAACCAGCGCAAGTAAAGAGGAGCCGGAAAGGTGGACCCGGCTCCGTTGATCAGCAAAACTTTGTCGGAGGACTGGCTGCCGGAGGCAGGAACGGGATCCCTGCCGCTGGGTTGGTCAGAACGGGATCCCCTTTGGCAGGCGCTCAAGGTAGCGCCGGTGGCCAATAAAGAAAGCAACACTTCTCGGCGACGGAAGCGGGGCAGTTGAGCCATGGTTCAGGTTCTCCGAGGTCACCGCCCCGATCCTTGTCTTGCCTGCGGGGCCCTGTCAAGGGTTGCCGGCGAGAGCTCTTGGGATCCCGTGCGTGGCCCACTTTCCCCAGGTGGCTGTCTTTCCCTCTGTACCATCCCCGTATTCCTCGCTACGCTTCCCAGCAAAAGTCGGGATCCGACCCAAGCTCAGAAAGGAGAGACGGAAAACGGAGAATTCAAGAGGAAAATCAAGAAAAACAGTGAAAACAAGAGATTGAGCGAGCTGAGTTCTGCGGCAGTTGCACAGAGATCCCCAAGCCAAAGCCTTGTCTGGCAAGGCTTAGCGGTTTTTGGGCCTGAGTCCCCCCGCACCAGAAAAATCTTGACATATTCTGGAATAAGGCAATATATTGTGGATTCTGTGCAGAAATCCTGCGCTGTTCACATCTCGGTATCTGGGGGACTACTATGCCGACTTTGACTCGTTCTCCCTGGACACTGCGAGACAGCGAAAAGCTCTATCGCATCTCAGGTTGGGGGGATCCCTACTTCCGTATCAACGCCGCCGGTCATGTGGAGGTGACCCCACAGGGCTTACAGCAGCAGGAACCGGGCATTGACCTGTACCACTTGGTGATGGATCTGGTGGCGCGGGGCCTGCAGTTGCCCCTCTTGATTCGCTTTCCCGAGATCGTGGCCGACCGCATGCGGCAAATTTGCGAGAGCTTTCAGCAGGCCATCCAGCGCTTTGGCTACCCCAACGTCTATCGGGGGGTTTACCCCGTCAAGGTGAACCAGCAGCGCCACCTGGTAGAAGAAGTGGTGAAACACGGTCGTGCCTACCACTTTGGCCTGGAGGCGGGATCCAAGCCGGAGCTGTTGATTGCCCTAGCTTTGCTGGATACTCCCGGGGCTTTGCTGATCTGCAACGGCTACAAAGACCGGGATTTTATGGAGACGGCTCTCTTGGCCCAGCGGCTGGGGCGCACACCCATCATCGTTTTGGAGCGGCTGCAAGAGCTGGAGCTGGCGCTGCAGGCTGCCGACCAACTGGGCATTGACCCCATCTTGGGGGTACGGGCCAAGCTCTCCGCCCAGGGCAGTGGACGCTGGGGCACCTCGGCTGGGGATCGGGCTAAGTTCGGCCTCACGGCCACCGAGATTTTGCAAGTGGTGGAACGGCTGCGGGAAGCGGGCAAGCTGCATTGTCTACGCCTGTTGCACTACCACATCGGCTCCCAGATCTCGATGGTGAGCGTGCATGGACGAGCCGTGCGGGAAGCCAGCCAAATCTACATCGAGCTGGTCAAGCTGGGGGCACCCATGGGCTACCTGGATATCGGCGGTGGCTTGGGGGTTGATTACGACGGATCCCAGTCCCCCAATCCTTTTTCCCAGAGCTACAGCATGGAGGACTACGCCGCCACCGTGGTGCAGACCGTGCTCACCGCCCTGGAACCCCACGGGATCCAGCCGCCGGTACTGGTGACCGAAAGCGGACGCGCCCTCATGTCCCACCAGTCGGTGCTGGTGTTTGACGTGCAAGATGTCAACGCTGCCAGCCCCTACCCGATGCCCACCCAGCTCACTTCCGATGCGGAGGTGATCCAGAAGCTAAACCAGCTTTACTACCAAATCCAGCCCGATACTCTGGTGGTCAATTACCGCCGTTGTCAGGAGCTGAAGGAGGCTGCTCTGCGTCAGTTCACCGAGGGATCCCTCAGCCTGCAGGAGCGGGCCGAGGTGGAACGCCTGTTTTGGAACTGCTCCGACAAGATCTGCACCTTGGCCTACGAGCAGCACCAAGCAGGGCACCCCGTGGCGGTGGATCTCTTGGATCTGGACGAAATGTTGGCCAGCATCTACTACGGCAATTTCTCTCTATTCCAATCCCTGCCGGATAGCTGGGCCATCGACCAGGTATTCCCCATCATGCCGATTCATCGTCTGGATGAGGAGCCACGCCAATGGGCCACCCTGGCCGATCTCACCTGCGACAGCGACGGCAAGATCAACCGCTTCTTCGGCGAAGATGGGCAGATCACCTCGGTCTTGCCGCTGCACGACCCCAACGGACATCCCTACCTGCTGGGGGTGTTTCTGGGGGGCGCTTACCAGGAGATTCTCGGAGATCTGCACAACCTGTTTGGCGATACCAACGCGGTGCATATTCGCTCCCGCCCCGGCGGCTACCACGTTTCCCAAGTCATCAAGGGGGACACCATCGGCGAGGTGCTGAGCTGGGTGCAGTACAACAGCGAAGATCTGGTGGAGACCCTCCACCACGCCACCGAGACCGCCCTGCAGCGAGGGCAGATCACGCTGGATCAAGCCCGCGCCTTGCAGCAGCACTTTGAAGACAATCTGCGGGCCTACACCTACTTGCACTGAAGGTGGTGTTCCTCGAAAAAATCCCTAAAACCAAACAGGGATCCCGGCCTAAAACCGGGATCCTTTTTGCTTCCAGATCAAACCAAATCAAAACCAGATCAAAAATTTGTCGATCACAGACGCACCGGACTGTCCAAAGCCAAGTTAATCGTTTGGTTAGGGCGCAACACCACGACTTGAGGTGCTGTGATATTGCCCACCGCCACTCCGGCTCCGGCTCCGCCAATGACCCCTAAGGCAGAAACGCCTCCTGTGAGCAAGCCCAGCACCGTACCCCCCACAGCACCAATGGCTGCATCTTGAGCAATCGCTTCGGCAGAATAGTGGCGCGGGTCTTTCTC
>NZ_JANSIC010000096.1:7981-9675 GCF_047461955.1 Synechococcus sp. R55.7 | reverse complement strand
CCTCTGTCTGGGAACCAGAAGACTTGGCCAACTGCTGCAAACGATTTAAGATCTGCGCCTCAGCGTTGGCATCGTGGAGTCGCAACGTTAGGCGGGGCACCCGCAGTGAAGCCGTAATCCGGCCTGAGGGCAGATCCAGCCACACCAGTTGCCCTTGAAAACAGCGACAAGCGGCTCCCCATTCCTGGGCCAGAGCCTCTACCTCTGACCAGACAAGGCAACGTGGCAGCAGCAGGTCGGTGGCCCACCCAGCCCCACACTCCCGCCGCCTGAGGACACGCACCTGCATGGATCCCTACATCCGCAAGGACTCCGTCCCGCTGACGCGAGCGGCGTAGAACTCGCACCAGGGATCCCCCTTCTCTCTGGCCTTGGTCTCCTGGCCGTGGAAGAGCCCACCCCGCTGGAAGAGGCGGTTGTAGAAGACTTGATCCAAAACCGGCTTCTGCTGGATGTTGCCGTTGTAGACCAGATTCATCATCGCCGGCACCGCCCCTTGAGCAAAATAGCAGGCGGGATCTTCTGCCCGTGGGTAGGAAGCCAAAAAGTAGTTGGCTTCGTAGTTGCCATCAATGGCCACCCGGCAAGACTGGCCGCTCACCACCTCCAAAGCCTGCCAGCGACCCCACCCCAGACTGCTGGCCACCGCATAGCCGCCGTGGATCCAGTCCGTGTCCTTCTCCAGCATCGGCCCCACCAGGGTTTCCCACTCCACCGATTCCATGATGTTGCCGAAGGTGTAGAACACACAGACATGCCCCGACTCGCGGATGAGAGCTTCCCCCACCCCCATCAGCTCAGCCTGCACCGCCTTCAGCTCCTGTAAAAAGCGATACTGAATGCGGTTGTAGTAGTTGGCAGGCATGCGCGTTAGCAACACGTTAAAGGCGCGAATTTGCCCCCGCTCATCTCCGGCCAAAGGCAAGCCCCACAGAGCTTCGTTGACCGCGTCATAGTCCACTGCTGTTGTGGGCCGGGGGAACTGGAGCGGCTGCTCGATCAACTTGCCCATCCCTGGACTGGGAGTCAACAACTGGGGCCGCGGCAGCCGAGTAACCTGGATTACACAGTGATCCTTACGGGTAACGGCCATGCACTCCGTTTCTTCTGCCGTGTAGCTCCCCAGCTCGCCAAACGTGGCATCCAGAGCTGCTGCCACATAGCCCACCGCCAAGTGGTCAATGGGACGTGTGCGGTTGACCTGATCCCCGTACTTGCTCAGCCAACCTTCTGCATAGTGAGAATGGGTAAGCTGCACTTCCCCGCCTGAAGGTGTCACCTCAAACGCCAGCCGCCCAAATCCTAAAAAACTGAAGATCTGAGCTGCCACTGCCAGGCGCTCTTGGGTCTCCTGAATGCCAAGAGCCTTGAAAGCTCCGTACAGAAGACTGTAAAAGATCTCCTGGGCTGCCGTGCGCAGGATCCCTACTCCATCGATCCAGTCGGGATCTTCAATAGTCTGCTGCAGGAATAGGTTGTAGTGATGGCAGTGGAAGACAACCGGCTCTCCAAACAGGGAGATCAGCTTGCGGTTGCGGTCGAGATGGAGATGTTCAAGCATGGACAAGTGGGTTGAGATGAATGATAGTGCTCAAAGCAGGCCCCTGAGCGCGGCAACTGCCCTCAGGCAAAGCTCGCCAGCCATTCTCGACTACTCAAACCGGCATGGCAATAGGCAGCCGCTCTCGGCCCAA
>NZ_JANSIC010000096.1:6728-7881 GCF_047461955.1 Synechococcus sp. R55.7 | reverse complement strand
ATGTGCTGTTCAATCACGCTGCTGAGGGTTCGGATAGCCATGATCTGACTCCTTCCTGCGGCTACATGGGATAATTTAAGTATATACACGGGATATTGGAGTATCTAGTGAACTAGGATGGATCGGATATTTCCAGAGAAATCTCCTGACCGGCTTAGCTCCAGGGATCCCAGTGCTCATGAAATTGGCCTTCCAAGATGGCCTGACGCATCTTCTGGGTGTAGCGCATCAGCTCTGTGATGTTGTGGATGGAGAGCAGAGTGTAGCCCAGGATCTCTTGCGCGCGGATGAGGTGACACAAGTAGGCTCGGCTGAAGTGGCGGCAGGTGTAGCAGGGACAGTCGGGATCGATGGGATCCAGGCTGCGGCGGTGCTCGGCATTTTTGATGTTCCAGCGTTTGCCCCGGCTGATCACCGTGCCATGGCGGGCATAGCGGGTGGGGATCACGCAGTCAAACAAATCCACTCCGGCGGCCACGGCGGCCCGCATCTCTGCATAGGTGCCCACCCCCATGAGATAACGGGGGCGATCTGCCGGCAGTAGAGGGGCTGTTTGCCGCACAACGGCGTGCATAAACTCGACCGGCTCCCCCACACTCACCCCGCCAATGGCATAGCCCGGCAGATCCAACCGACAGACCTCTTCCACCGCCCGCCGGCGCAGCTCAGGGTAAACTCCCCCCTGCACAATGCCAAACAAAGCCTGATCTGAGCGGCGATGGGCTTTCACGCAGCGTTTCAGCCACTGGGTGGTTCGCCGCACCGCTGCTTCCACTTCCTCAGGGCTGGCAGGGTAGGGCGGGCACTCGTCGAAGGCCATGATCACATCGGCACCCAAGGCATTTTGAATCTGGATGGATAGCTCTGGGGTGAAGTGGATCGTTCGGCCATCGAGAGGAGAGCGGAACGTCACTCCCTCCTCGTTGATTTGGCGAATGGCGCTGAGGCTGAAGACCTGGAAGCCCCCTGAGTCGGTAAGGATGGGGCCCGACCAGCCCATAAAGCGGTGTAGCCCCCCTGCCGCTTGAATGATGCTTTCGCCAGGTTGCAGGTGGAGATGATAGGTGTTGCTGAGGATGATGTGGGCACCTGTCTCCTTGAGCTGGGCCGGGGTGAGGGTTTTCACGTTGGCCAAAGTTCCCACCGGCATAAA
>NZ_JANSIC010000096.1:0-6628 GCF_047461955.1 Synechococcus sp. R55.7 | reverse complement strand
GCTGTTGGTGCCCTTATATCCCAAGCACATCCCAGTTTTCCAATCCCCCAGCGCTACCCCCAGTGCTCCATCGATGCTCAGAGCTTTTACCAAACTGTCTTGGAGTTTTTGCATGACTGAGAGTATTCCCCCTTTACAAAGCTCGTCGCTCTATAGTAGGTCTTCCGTTGAGAAATTTCAACTCGAAGCTTGCTTAATTTGCAGGAGCTAGAGTAGCTGACGCAGGCGTGGTGAAAATGTAGCGAACTGAACCAACGGGAAGCTGGTTTGGGGATCGGATCCCTGTAGCTTCCGGTGGAGAGGCTTGGAAGTTATGCTGGGGTTACCTCTTTTACCTTGAGACTATCGACCTCCGAGATCGGTGGATCGGGATCCCTTTCTCTCCGCTTAGTTTGACCTATGCCTAAGGCCCCCCTCCCTCCCAACGAAGAGCAGCGGCTGGCTGCCCTGCGGCAGTATCAGATTCTCGATACGGCACCTGAAACTGCCTTTGACGAACTCGTGCGGCTGGCTGCCCACATCTGCGGCACGCCCATTGCTCTGGTCAGCCTTATCGACGAACACCGCCAGTGGTTTAAAGCCAAATTCGGCGTCGATGTGCAGGAGACCCCACGGGATGTGGCCTTCTGCGCCCACGCCATCTTGTCGCCTAAAGAGCCGCTGGTGGTGCCCGATGCTACCCAGGATCCGCGCTTTGCCGACAACCCGCTTGTTACGCAAGAGCCCCACATCCGCTTCTATGCTGGCATCCCTCTGGTAACTCCAGAAGGGCAAGCCTTAGGCACGCTTTGCGTTATCGATTATCAGCCTCGGCACCTGACCCCAGAACAACTGGAGCAATTACAAGCCCTGGCCCATCAGGTGGTGGCCCAACTGGAGCTGCGCCGTACTTTGAGGGAACTGGCTCAGACGCCTCTGCTGCCTAAGTCGGGGGATACTAAACCTGCCCGCAAAAACCGCTTTCTCCTCAAAGTTACCGCCGGTTTTGGCCTGGCTGCCTTGCTTTTGGGCGGGATCACCTACTCAGCTCAGCGGAATGCCTCTCAACTGCCGCAGCTTACAGAACGAGTGGCCCACACTCTAAAAGTGATCCAAAACTTGGAAGGATTGCTGGCGGAAACCCGCGCCGCCGAAGCCGGTCAATATGGTTATCTTCTGACCAATAATCCTCGCTATCTCAGTGAGTACCAAGCCAGCCTTGAAGCCACCTCCACCCATCTGCGCTTGTTGAAAGAGCTCACTGCTGACAACCCCCTGCAGCAAGAGCGCCTGAAGCGCCTAGAGCTGCTGGAGCAACGGCTACGAGTCATCCAAGACTTGATCCGGCTGAGGGAGCAAGAGGGGCTACCTGCCGTTCAGGAAGCTCTAGAAAGCAGCGAAGGGCCAAGGTTAATGGAGCAAATTGTCGAGTTGATTCGGGTGCTGCAGCAGGAGGAAAATCGCCTTCTGCAGCAACGCAGCCAGGAATTTCAGTTTGCCTGGGTTAGAACCAATCTCATTGCTTTTGGCGGGCTCATTTTTACTTACCTGGTTTTGGCCTCGGTTTACTTCCTCATCCGCCGGGAGACTGCCGAGCGAGAAGAGGCAGAACGATCCCTCAAGCAAGAGCGAGATTTTACCAACGCGGTTATTGATACAGCAGGGGCGCTGGTGGTGGTTCTGGATCCAGAAGGGCGTATCCTGCGCTTCAACCGCGCTGCTGAGCAGCTCTCTGGCTACTCGCTGGCAGAAGTTAAGAACCGGCTGCTGTGGGATTTGGGTTTGATCCCGCCGGAAGATGTGCCTGGTGTGAAGCAAGCTTTTGAACAGCTCAAGGGCAATCATTCCCTCTTTTTGAATCGCCATGAGAATTTTTGGCGCACCAAGCAAGGGGCACTGCGGCTTATTTCTTGGTCTAACACCGCCCTAATCAACGCTGCCGGCGAGGTGGAGTTTGTCATGGGCACCGGCATCGACATCACCGACCGCAAGCTGGCGGAGCTGGCCTTGAAAGAAAGCGAAGAGCGCTACCGGGATCTCTTTGAAAATGCCACTGACCTCATCCAAAGCGTGGATGCTGAAGGGCACTTTTTATATGTCAACCGCGCTTGGAAAGAGACCTTGGGCTATGACGAAGCTCAGGTCTATCAGATGACCCTCTTCGACATTCTCCATCCCGACTGCCGAGAGCACTGCCAGGCTCTTTTCCAGAAGCTTCTATCGGGGGAGAAAGTAGAGAGAGTAGAGACAGCTTTCCTCACGGCCACTGGTGAAACTGTTTGGTTGGAGGGCAATGTCAACTGCCGCTTTGAAGATGGAGTGATGGTGGCTACGCGAGGCATCTTCCGCAACATTACCGAGCAGAAGAAAGCGGCAGAGGAATTGGAGCGGCAAAACCGCCGGGCTCAGTTGCTAGCCAATCTCAGCTTGAAGATCCGCGAATCTTTGGATATCGCCGAGATCCTAGAGACGGCGGTAACAGAAATCCAAGCCCTGCTCAAAGCCGACCGAGTCTTGGTCTACCGCTTCCAGCCGGATGGCTCCGGGATCATCTCCAACGAGAAAACTCAGCCGGGGATCCCCTCGCTGGCAGGAGAGGTGATCGAGGATCCCTGTTTTCAGGAAAAGTACGCCCAGCTCTACAGCCAGGGCCGCGTTCGCGTTGTTAGCGATGTGGAAAGTGAAGGACTGGAGCCTTGTTACCTAGAGCTGCTGCAAAAAATGCAGGTCAGGGCCAACTTGGTGGTGCCGCTGTTTTTGGAGCAGCAGTTGTGGGGGTTGTTGCTGGCCCACCAGTGCTCTGGCCCGCGTCAGTGGCAGCCGTTTGAGATGGAGCTGCTGTCGCAGTTGGCTAACCAAATTGGCATTGCCCTCACCCAGGCAGCCCTTTTGGAACGGGAGAGAAAGCGCAGCCTGGAGCTGGAGCAGGCCCGCAAAGCAGCAGAGCAGGCTGCACAGGCCAAAAGCAGCTTCTTAGCCACCATGAGCCACGAGATCCGCACCCCCATGAACGCGGTGTTGGGGATGACGGGCCTGCTGCTGGAGACCCCCCTCAATGCAGAACAGCGGGACTTTGTAGAGACCATCCGCATCAGTGGCGATGCGCTGCTCACCCTCATCAACGACATCCTGGACTTCTCCAAATTGGAGGCCGGGGAAATGGAGCTGGAGATCCTGGATTTCGATCTCCGCTCGTGTCTGGAAGAGGTGGCGGATCTGTTTGCCCCCACTGCCCACGCCAAGGGATTGGAGCTGGCGGTGCTCATGCCACCGGAAGTGCCGCGCTACCTGCGGGGAGATGCCTCGCGACTACGGCAAATCCTCAACAATTTGGTAAGCAACGCCATTAAGTTCACCCACCAGGGGGAGGTGGTGATCCAAGCGGAGGTGCTGCAAGAAACCGCTACCCATGTCCACCTCAGGCTCTCGGTGAGAGATACCGGGATCGGGATCCCGGCGGCGGCGCAGAGCAAGCTGTTTCAACCGTTTAGCCAGGTGGATGCCTCTACCACCCGCAAATACGGGGGCACGGGACTGGGCTTGGCCATCTGCAAACAACTGACAGAACTGATGGAGGGAACCATCTCGTTGCAAAGCCAGGAGGGACAGGGCAGCACCTTCAGCGTCGAGCTGACCCTGGAGCGGCAGCCCTACGTCCAGCAGCTTGCCCAGCCTTCTGCTCGTGTCCCGGTGGATTTGCAGGGCAAGCGGCTGTTGGTGGTGGACGACAATGCCACCAATCGCAAGATCCTGCGCTGCCAGGCCACGGCTTGGGGAATGGTGGTGGAAGAGGCCGAAAATGCCTATCAGGCCATGGACAAACTGCGCCAAGCCGTTCGCGAGGGCAGACCCTTCCCCCTGGCCGTTTTGGATATGCAAATGCCAGAGGTGGATGGGGAGACCTTGGGCCGCTGGATCAAGGCAGATCCGCAACTGGCCGAGACGCAACTGGTGATGATGACCTCCCTGGGACTGGGGGAGCACTCCCGCCGCGCTGCCGAAATCGGCTTTGCTGCCTACTTGGTTAAGCCGGTAAAACAAAGCCGTCTGCAGGAGGCGTTGGCCATGGCCCTGGGGAAATCTTCTGGCCTCTCCACCTCTCTTTTGGGCATTGGCCCCCCTCTCTCTCAGACGACGCCTATGGCCGACCGACCCCAGCAGTCCCTGCGCATTTTGCTGGCAGAGGATAACCCCGTCAACCAAAAGGTGGCTTTGCGCCAGCTCGAGAGTTTGGGCTACAAGGCCGATGTGGTGGCCAATGGTCAGGAGGTGTTGGATCTCCTGCAGAAGGTCAGCTACGACCTCATTCTTATGGATTGTCAGATGCCGGTGATGGATGGCTACGAGGCCACCCGCCGTATCCGCCAGCAGGAAAGACTGGAGAAGGGATCCCGCCGTCGCGCCGTCATCATCGCCATCACGGCCAACGCCATGCAGGAGGATAGGGAGCGCTGCCTGCAGGCAGGCATGGATGACTATCTCAGCAAGCCGGTGCTGAAGGAAGATTTGGAAAGGGTGCTCAACCACTGGAGCCAGGTGATTGCCCAGTCTGCAGCAGGATCCTCCAATGGATCCGCTTCTAAAGCAGCCTCTCCAGCTTCCCCCGCCGAGAGCCGGGATCCCTCTTCTCCCACCCAGCCCTACCCCATCGACTCTGCCTACCTGGATCAGGTTTCCGGCGGGGATCGCGGGTTTCAGCGAGAGCTATTGCAGGTGTTCATCCAAGATTGCGAAACCCAGCTTCCGCAACTGCGCCAAGCCATTGCCGGTTACGACGCAGAAAGAATGCGGCGGATCGCCCATCGCCTCAAAGGAGCCAGCTCCAACGTGGGAGCTAATGCTTTTTGCCAAGTGGTTCGCGAGCTGGAACACTTAGGAGTGGCGCTGGCCCAGCAGGGATCCCAAGGTGATCATGAATGGGCACGGGCTCTGCAGGCCCCAGAAGACCTAGAACGCATCTTGGCTGATATCCGCCAGTACTTGCGAGATCTGGAAGGATAGATTCCAAAGGCTCGGCGCCGCTTCCGCGGCCACCCCCTCTCCCAGAGAGAGGGGAGTTAGGAAGCAATGCAGCAGAAATTTTCATGCCTGTTGCATTCGGAAGCGATGCAAAAGCCTGGCCGCAGCCAGGCCTGTAAAGATCTACAGCAAAGATCTACAGCAGTGTCTTGGGTCTACTGGGATTACATCAGGCCAATTTGAGAGAGGATCCCTTGGCCGGTCAGCAACTCGGTCGCAACGCCGATCACAAAGCCCAACATTGCCAAACGGCCATTCCATTTTTCGGCGAAGGTGGTAAAGCCAAACTTAGCTTCTTGGTTTTCCATGGTTCTAGCTCCATCAACGGGTGACATCTTTAATGTGGCTCAGATATTAAAAATTGTCAAGTTTTGTGTCGAGAGCTAACAAGGGATCCCTAGCTGCTTTTCACGGTTGTCCAGAGGGCGTCGATGAGGCGCAGCTCTTCCCCTGACAGCACTTTAAGGTAGGTGAGTTTGGCAAGGGCCTCTTCGTCAGGGTAGATGGCCGGGTTTTGCCGATCTTCTGGGTTGATCATGGGCAGAGCTGCAGCGTTGGGGGTGGCGAAGCGGTTGTGGTTGCTCAGTTGAGCGCCGACTTCAGCATCCAGGATGAAATTGATGAAGCGATTGGCCAGCTCGGGGTTGGGGGCCTGGGCGGGAATGGCCATTACATCCAGCCAAATGTGGGCACCCTCGCGGGGGACAAAATAGCCGATGTTGGGGTTTTCTTCGGCAGCTTGCAGGGCATCGCCGCTGTAGACGATGGCTACATTGGCCGTTCCAGAAACCAGTTGGTTTTTGCCCCCCACGCCCCCAATTAGGCCGGCACTGCGGCGCTTGGTGTCGATCAAAAGCTGCTGGATCTGCTGCAGTTCGGAGCGAACGGTGGTGTTCATATCGAAGCCCAGGTAAACGGCAGCAGCGCCGATCATGGATCGCATCTCATCGATCATCACAAAGGGGCCATACTGCTGCTGCGGGTCGAAAATCAATCCCCAAGAGCGTTCAAAGTTTTCGGGCAGGCGGTCTTTGCGGTAGCCAATGCCGGTGGTGCCCCACTGATAGGCGGCGGTGTAGGTGTTTTCTGGATCAAAGGGCAGGCCGACAAATTTTTCGCCCAGGTTGCTTAGGTTGGGGATCAATTCTTTGTTGAGAGGCTGCAGCAGTCCCAGCTCCAACATGTTGGGCACAATGTAGTCGGTGGGAACAACAATGTCGTACTGGCTGGTGCCTCCCCCCCGCAGTTTGGCCACCATGTCTTCGTTGGATTCGTACACGCTGACCAGCACGCGGCTATTGGTGGCTTTTTCAAAGGCGGTGAGGATGTCGGGATCGATGTATTCTGACCAGATGTAGAGGTTGAGAGTCTGCCTCTGGGCAGAGGTAACATGGGGCCAAAACAAAACCAGGACAAGCACACAGCAGAGTAGGGTTGTAGCCGAGGCAATCCACTTTTTCATGAGATTTCTCCGACTGTGAAAAGTTGAAAACATCGTATCTGCTTTCATCCCCCAGCCGGCTACACCCGCGGCTAGGGGGCACGCCTTGGGCAATCGCCAAGCCCCGCAAACTCCGGTTGAGGCTCGGGTACTCACCCTTGTTTCCAAGACAACACCCAAACGGTATCA
>NZ_JANSIC010000095.1:0-9826 GCF_047461955.1 Synechococcus sp. R55.7 | reverse complement strand
CCACCCCTATTAAAGCCAAGCAGGGCAAGGGATGCAAGACCCGTTTGCGAGGGATCCGGAAAAAAGGGGGCAAAAAGAGTTTCGGCGAGGGGGTTTTGGGGCCGGAAAGCCTTGTGGCACAAGGCGTCGAGGGATCCGACGAAAGAATGGGCTTTTCCGAGATTTTGAGGGACGCTCGCAGAGGCGTTGATACCGTTTTGGTGTTCTTTTGGAAACATCAGGATCCCTGAGCCTTGGCTGGGTCATCTGTTGGCAGGTGGCAAGCTCTCGCTAGGGTCGTTCGATATGGGAGCGGGGCTCCAGGTGGATGAGGATCCGCGCCGGCCCGTAGCGCCCTTGCAGGAGGTGTTCGACTTCCTCAGTGAGGCGGTGGGCGGACTCAATGTCCTGTGGCTCCACCACCAGGTGCATCTCGATAAAGACCATTTCCCCTGGGATCCCGCGGGAAGTGATGTCATGGCAGTCGAGCACGCCTGGCACGCTCAGGATCAGATCCCGCAGGGCCTCGGCAGGGATCGCCACCCGGTCGGTGAGGTAGGGAAGATTCTCCTGCAGCACTTCCCAGCCGCTTCGGAGCACCAGCAGCGCCACCGGCAAAGCCAGGGCTTGATCCAACCAAGGGATCCCCCAATAATGCATGCCGGCCAACCCCAGCAACACCGTCAGCGTCACCCCAACGTCGCTGAGGGTATGGCGCGCATCGGCCAACAGCAGCGAGCTGGACAGAGCTTTGCCCCAGCGGTGCTCGTAGAGGGTGACAAAGACATTAATGCCCAGCACCCCCACCATCACCCCCAAGGTTAGCTCATCGATCTGCAGGTGGGGCTGGGGCTCCCAAAACCGCTCCACGGCTGTGCGCAGGATCTCCAGGCTGGCCATCCCCAAAAAGGCGGCGATCCCCAGCGCTCCAATGGCTTCAAACTTGCGATGGCCGTAGGGATGGTCGTCATCGGGCTCTGGCGAAGAAAAGCGCACGGCCACCAAGCCCAAAATGTTGCTGGCGCTGTCGGTGGAGCTGTGCAGGGCATCGGCAATGAGGCTCAGGGATCCCGTCGTCAGCCCCAGGATTAACTTGATCAGAAACACCAGGACATTTAGCCCTAGCGTGACGTACAGCACCCTCTGCACTTGGCGCTGACGGCGGCTGGCTATGGCAGCAGAATCCAGAAAGCTCACTGCAGCTCGGGCGGGGATCCACAGATATCCTGCTTTATTCTGTCACCGACCTCAATAGGGGTAAGGGAGGGTACCCTAAAAGCAAGCTGCTAAGGCTTAGTCAAGTGGCCGCCGATTGGGGAGCGAACTCTGAGTATGCACGTTGCTGTGGTAGGCGCTGGCTATGTGGGCCTGGTAACAGGGGCTTGCCTGGCTCACCTAGGAAATAGCGTTATCTGTGTGGACAACAACCCCGCCAAGATTGAAGGGCTGCAGCGGGGTCGCCTGCCCATCTACGAGCCCGGCCTGGAAGAGCTGGTGCGGGAGGGAACTGCGGCGGGTCGGCTGCACTTTAGCACCGATCTGGGCTCTGGGATCCAGGCCAGCGAGGTGGTGTTTATTGCCGTGGGCACCCCGGCCCTGCCCAGCGGGGATCCCGATCTGCGCTACGTGGAAGCAGTGGCGCGGGAAATTGGCCAGCATCTGGACGAGCACTATCGGGTCATTGTCAACAAATCCACTGTGCCCATTGGCTCTGGGGACTGGGTGCGCATGCTCATTTTGGACGGGGCCGCCGAAGCCGCCAAGCAGCGGCTGAGCAGCCGAGAAGTGGGGAGAGATCCAGAGGCCAGATCCCTGACCTTGGAGCTCTCGCCTTGGACGCCGCAGTTTGACGTGGTGAGCAACCCCGAGTTCCTACGGGAGGGCAGTGCCATCCAAGATACCTTCTACCCGGATCGCATTGTGATTGGCTCCAACAGCCCCCGCGCCATTGAAATCATGCGGCAGCTGTATGAACCCATCCTCAACCGCCAGCAGGGCCTGCAAGGGGATCCCGTGCCTTTGCTGGTGACCGACCTGGCTTCTGCCGAAATGATCAAGTATGCCGCCAACGCCTTCCTGGCCACCAAGATTAGCTTCATCAACGAAATGGCCAACATCTGCGAGCGCACCGGCGCCGACATCACCCAGGTGGCAGAAGGGATCGGCCTAGATAGGCGCATTGGCCGCGCCTTTCTCAACGCTGGCATAGGGTGGGGCGGAAGCTGCTTCCCCAAAGATCTGGCGGCTCTTATCCAAACCGCTGCTGACTATGGCTATGAGGCCAAGCTGTTGCAGGCCACGGTGGAGGTTAACCGAGAACAGCGGCAACGTTTGGTGGAAAAGCTGCAGCAAGCCCTCAAGGTGCTCAAGGGTAAAACCGTTGGCCTTTTGGGCCTCACGTTTAAACCCCACACCGACGACCTGCGGGATGCCCCTTCCCTGACCTTAATCGAGCAGCTCCACCGCCTTGGGGCAAAGGTGAAGGCGTATGATCCCGTTGTGTCCGCTTCAGGGATGCGGGAGGGGTTGGCCCATGTGGTGGTGGAAACGGATGTGTTTCGCCTGGCCCAAGATTGCGATGCCCTGGTGTTGGTGACGGAGTGGCCGGAGTTCTTGTCACTGGATTACCGACGGATTGCAGAGCTGATGCGGCGGCCCTTGCTCATCGATGGCCGTAACTGTCTGGATCGGGAGGCGGTGCGGCAGGCGGGCATAACCCTCATTGGAGTGGGCTGGTAGGTGCTGGGGAAATCAGGGGAAATCATGAAGATCCTGGTTACGGGTGGCCTGGGATTTATCGGATCCCACTTGGTAACCCGCCTTCTGCAAGAAGGCCACTGGGTCATTTGTCTGGACAATGGCTCCACAGGCCGGCAGCTCAATGTCCAAGCTCATCTGGACAACCCAGCCTTTCAGTTCATTTGGCACGACGTTGCCGAGCCCCTGCCGCCCGCTTTGGCAGAGGCCGGGATCCAGCAGATCTACCACCTGGCCTGCCCCGCTTCTCCCCCCCACTACCAAGCGGATCCCATCCGCACCATCCGCACCAGCCTCTGGGGCACCTACCACCTGCTGCAACTGGCCCAGAAAACGGGAGCGAGGTTCCTGCTGGCCTCGACTTCAGAAGTGTACGGGGATCCCCAAGTGCATCCCCAACCGGAAGACTACTGGGGCCACGTCAACCCCATCGGCCCGCGGGCCTGCTACGACGAATCCAAGCGCTTGGCGGAAACCCTCACCTTCGACTGGCAGCGGCAATACCAGACGGAGATCCGGGTGGCCCGCATCTTCAACACCTACGGCCCCGCCATGCGGGAGGACGATGGCCGCGTGGTGAGCAACTTTATCGTCCAGGCCCTGCGCGGGGATCCCCTGACGGTCTATGGGGATGGATCCCAGACCCGCAGCTTTTGCTACATCTCCGACCTGGTGGAAGGCTTGATCCGGCTGATGAACAGCCCCTACCCCGGACCCTTTAACTTGGGCAACCCAGAGGAGTTCACGATCCTGGAGCTGGCCCAGCAGGTGCTCGCCCTCACCGGCAGCCCTTCTCCTGTTGTTTACCGGCCCCTGCCAACAGATGATCCCAAGCAGCGGCGGCCCGACATTCGCAAAGCCCGCGCCCTCTTGGGTTGGGAGCCTCGGATCCCGCTGCAAGTTGGGCTGCAACAGACCATCCCTTACTTTCGTCGGCGGCTGGGGCTGGACTAATCATCAGGTGCTCCCGACAACCCCAACCCGTTTGAGAACCATTTTCGCCTCAGCTCGATTGACCTGGGTGAATGGCTGCCAGCGGCTCCAGTTGGCGGGCTTGCTGTTGTAGCCGACTCACCAACTGCCGACATACCACTTCGCACAGCTCAAAGCACATGGGATCCGCAATTTGGTAATAAACACTCACCCCCTTGGGCTGACGGCTGACGATCCCTGCCTGCGCCAAGATTTTCAGGTGCTTGGAAACATTGGCCTGGCCCATGCCGGTGGCTTCCAGAATCTGGGTTACATTCTTCGGCCCAGAGCGCAGCTCACACAGGATCTGCAGCCGGCTGGGTTCCGCCAAAACCTTGAAGTACTCCGCCACGCTGTTGAGAACCTGCGGCGTCAGGATTGTGCGACACTCATTCACATCCGCTCTGCTCACCGGCTTTCTCCCATCAACAAACCTGCTTGCGCCGTTCGTCAACTTGATTTTAACACTAGATAGTTATATAGTATTCCTAGAAAGTCCAAGTTCACGTCGGGCTTTCGATACCAGACAGGAGGGCACTATGCTATTTCGCCAACTGTTCGACGCAGAAACAAGCACCTACACCTATTTAATCGCGGATCCGGCAACTCGCGAGGCCGCCCTGGTGGATCCAGTGCTGGAGCAGGTGGAGCGGGATTTGAAGCTGATTCGGGAATTGGGTCTAACCTTGAAGTACTGCCTGGAAACCCACGTTCACGCGGATCACATCACGGGAACCGGGAAGCTGCGGGAACTGACCGGTTGCCAAGGGGTGGTGCCAGTACAGGCCAAGGCTCAATGTGCAGATCGTTTCATCGGTCATGGGGAAACGCTGCAAGTGGGATCCGTCGTCATTGAAGCCATCGCTACCCTGGGCCACACCGACAGCCACATGACCTACCGCGTGAATGGGGATCGCGTCCTTACCGGAGATGCCCTGCTGATCCGCGGCTGTGGGCGCACGGATTTCCAAAGCGGGGATCCCGGCCTGATGTACGACCATGTTACCCAGCACTTGTTTACGCTGCCCGATGAGACGCTGGTCTATCCTGGCCACGACTATCGCGGGCACACCGTCTCCACCATTGGCGAGGAGAAGCGCTGGAACCCGCGCTTTGTGGATCCGGAAACGGGCAACCTGCGTTCCCGTGAGAGCTTCATTGCCCTGATGAACAGCCTCAACCTGCCCCAGCCGAAGAAGATCCAGGAAGCGGTGCCGGCCAACGAGCAGTGCGGCCAAGTGGCAGCAGCGGTTTAATTCCTTCTGGGCAGCGAGGTGCAGGGTAAGCCCCCGCCGGCTGGGGAGCCCATGTGAAACTCCGATGGTGAGGGCCCGCTGCTCTGGGTAACCTTCTCTCAATTGGCTTGCCAGAAATGGAGAGTTTGAGCGTGGATCCAGAAATGGAGAGTTTGAGCGTGGATCGAGAAAGTCTCTATGAGAGCGATTTCTACGCTTGGATCCAGCAACAAGCTCAATTTCTGCGGGATCGGGCCTGGGAGAAGCTGGATCTGCCCAATTTAGTCGAGGAGATTGAATCGTTGGGCAGGCAACAGCGGCAGGAACTGCGAAACCGACTTGCAGTTTTGGTTGGGCATCTCCTCAAGTGGGAGTACCAGCCAGAGGGGAGATCCGCAAGCTGGCTCCTCACCCTCCAGCTGCAGCGGCAGGAAGTTCTGGAGCTTCTTGAAGAAAGCCCAAGTCTCAAGCCCTATTTGCCAGAGGCCATCTCCAAGTCTTACTTGGGAGCGCTGAAGCTGGCCCTGGAGGAGACCAAGCTGCCCAGAAAGATTTTCCCCAAAACCTGCCCTTATTCCTCAGAGCAAATCCTGGATAGCCGGTTTTACCCCGGTGAGCCCAGTCATTTGCTTGAGGAGGGGGATTAATCCCAAAAATCGCTGCATTTTGCATTTTAGACAACGCTAGAAGCAAGGAGACAACCATGACCGTAACCCAACAAAACCCTATCCCTTCCGCTTCGCAAGAACGGGATCCCCGTCTCAAGGAGATCGATGCCCTGACCTTAAAACAGTGGCTGGATCAGGGGCGAGTCCAGCTCATTGATGTGCGGGAGCCGGGAGAATATGCCGATGAGCGGATCCCGGGGGCTATCAACCTGCCCCTCTCCACTTTTGATCCCGCCAAAGTGCCCGCCTCTACGCCAGAAAAGCCAGTGGTGTTGCACTGCCGCATGGGCAGCCGCTCCATCCGCGCCGGTTGTCAGTTGCTAGACCGCGGCTGGCCGGAGGTGATTAGCCTCAAGGGCGGGATCGAGGCTTGGAAAGCGGCCAAGCTGCCCGTTACCCGCACCCAAAATGCGCCCATCTCCATCATGCGGCAGGTGCAGATTGCAGCGGGATCCCTGGTGCTCACCGGAACCCTTCTGGGGGCCTTTGTCAACCCCTGGTGGCTGCTGCTGAGTGGCTTTGTGGGCGCTGGGCTGGTGTTTGCGGGTGTAACCAACACCTGTGGCATGGCTCTGCTCTTGGCTCGCATGCCCTGGAACCGAGGTCAGGCGCTATGAGTGGGATCCCTTCTACTTCCTCTTCGGGGCAAGGGATCCTGGCGCGGTACCTGCCCTTTGCTAAGGAGTCCCTTTGGGTCTTCCACTATCAACGATCAGATTTGCCGGGAGATCTGATCGCCGGCCTTGTGGTGGCCATTCTGTTGGTGCCCCAGAGCATGGCCTATGCCCTGTTGGCCGGGTTGCCCCCCCAAGTGGGCCTGTACGCCAGTATTTTGCCGGTGATCGTCTATGGACTACTGGGATCCAGCCGCGCCTTGGCGGTAGGGCCAGTGGCCATCATTTCTCTTTTGGTGGCGGCAGGGTTAGAGCCCCTGGCCGGTCGCGTCAGCGGGACGGAGTCCTTGCCGGGCAGCCCAGAGTACGGGCAGTTGGCTTTAGGCCTGGCCTTGGAAGTGGGTTTGATTCAAGGGGCGATGGGGTTGTTGCGGCTGGGGTTTTTGGCCAATTTCTTAAGCCACACGGTGGTGACTGCCTTTGGCAGCGCGGCGGCCTTGATCATCGGCTTCAGCCAGCTCCGCCACCTCCTGGGGGTCAAGATCGCCAATACGGAGTCCTTCTTGCTGTTGGTGCAGCGGCTGTGGCAAAGCCTGGACAAGGTGAACTGGGCAACCTTTGGCCTAGGGCTGCTGGCCGTATCCCTGCTGGTGTACGCTCAGCGAAAGTTGCCCCACCAACTGCGGCGTTGGGGTGTGCCTCCAGGTTGGGCCTTGATTTTGACCAAGGGGGCACCGCTAGCGGCTGTGCTCGTGACCAGCCTGTTGGTCTGGGGCCTAAACCTCTCGGAGAGGGCAGGGGTATCCGTTGTTGGCTCCATTCCTTCCGGGTTGCCCCCCTTGGGCTTTCCCTCGTTGAGCTGGGGACAGTGGACAGCGCTTCTGCCCACCGCCTTGGCCATCAGCTTGGTGGGCTTCACGGAAAGCTATGCTGTGGGGCAGTCCTTGGCCAGCCAGCGGCGGCAGAAGGTGGATCCCAACCAAGATCTGGTGGCTTTGGGGGCAGCCAACTTGGCAGCAGCCTGCAGTGGCGGCTATCCGGTAACGGGAGGCATCAGCCGGTCGGTGGTGAACTTTCAAGCAGGCGCCAACAGTGGCCTGGCCTCCCTAATCACCGGCCTGTTGGTGGCTTTGACGGTCATCTGGCTGATGCCCCTGTTCACCTTCTTGCCCCAGACCACCCTGGCGGCCATTGTTCTGGTGGCGGTGCTGGCCCTGGTGGATTTTCACCCCCTGCTGCAAAGCTGGCGCTACGACCGTGGCGATGCCCTGGTTTGGTTGGTAACCTTTGCCAGTGTGCTGGGGATCGGAGTGGAGCAGGGGATCGGAATAGGGGTGTTAGTCTCCATCCTGCTCTTTCTTTGGCGGGCTAGCCGTCCTCACATTGCCATCGTGGGTCAGGTGCCCGGTACGGAGCACTACCGCAACGTGCAGCGCCATGAGGTGATTACCGATCCCCGTATCTTGGCAGTGCGGGTGGACGAGAGCCTGTTTTTTGCCAACGCAGCCTACTTGCAGGAGTATCTGCTGCGAGAGGTGGCGGCGCGACCCACAGTGGAGCAGGTGCTGCTCGTTGCCAGCGCCATCAACTTCATCGACGGCAGCGCTTTGGAAGTGCTGACCCAGTTGGTGGAACGTTTGCAGCAGGCAGGGGTGGGCTTTGCCATGGCCGAGGTGAAGGGGCCGGTAATGGATCGCCTCCAAAAGGCTGGGTTTGTGGAGAAAGTGGGCGCTGAGCGCTTCTTCCTCTCCACTCACCAGGCGATGCAAGCCCTCGGATCCCAGCAGAGCCTCAGTCAGGTGTCATCTTCCTGATCAGCACAAGGGGGGTTTGTTCAGCGGCATTGCCGGCGGGGTTTTTGCGCAGCGCCTGCTTCACCAGGGATCCCTGCACCCCGGAGGTGGCGGCCAGGAGCTTCACCTCTCCCAGGTCGTTGGCATCCACGATGGCCACTTCGTAGCCCGTCTGCCGATGCAGATCCCCCACCAACTTGGCCGGATCCCGCGGCCCCAGCACGATGAACTGGTCATAGGGAGGCAGGGTGCCAGTAACGTCGTCGATGAGATCGGCCTGCTCCCCCGCCAGGGCATAAAAGACCCCCGGGATCCCCAGCAGTTTGGCCAGGGATCCCACCACAAAAGCCCACACCACCCGCCAGGCCCCGGAGCAGTCGATCAAAGTCTGCATCCCGTAGCAGCTTGAAAGACTGGTCTTGGAGGGGAAGAAGTAGCACAGGGTGCGGGCCAGCCAGCCGGGTTGGACTTGGAGAGGATGGCGAAAGTTGCCCTGCACAATGGCCACGGCACTCTCGGAAATAGCCACCACATCCCCAGGCTGGACGTGAGGGCCTACATACCGCCGTAGCACCTCGGCCAAGTCATCGCTGGGGGTCAGTAGGTGGGTGGGAACGGCGGCCCAAAGGAGGGATCCCTGCTTCTGCCAGTTCAGCTCTGGCAAGGGATCCACCTCCTGCAACGGCAGGATGAGATGGCTGGTCTTGAGGGTGCGCCGCTGCCGCCCGTACTGGATGTAGTCCAACTCCAGCCAGGCAGAGCGCAAATGGGCCAGCCCTTCCCCCTTCAGCTCGATCTCAACCTCTAGGCCAGTCTGGTTCTGGGGGGTGATGATGTAGGCCTGCCAGTAGTTGTCTTGGCGGGGGGGAAGATCCGGATGGCGAGAGCGCAGGCGTAGGCGGGTGTGAATGCCTTCTAGGGATCCGGCGCTGAGCAAATGCAGTCGCGGCTCCACCTGGGCCAAGGTGACTTCCAAAAGGGGGTTGAGGTTGCGAGCCACAAACTCCGCTTGAATGACCCAGTGCTCGGGGGTGTGGCGGCTGATGCGCCAGCCTTGGGGCTCCACCACCAGGTGATCGGCGGGGCGGGTCTTGAGCCAGTAGAGCAAGCTGCCCAAACTCAGCAGCAACCCGGCCACTACCTGAGCCCAGCCCCAGGGATCCCACAGCCAACGCCAAGCCCCCCATAGGCTGAGTCCTACCCCAGCCAGCACTGCAGCCAACACGCCACGATTCACCATGCTGCTACTTGTTGCCATCGGGATCCCACTCCTCAAAAAAAGACAAGTGCTTAAGCCCTGCTAAAGTCTGCCCCTTTGTCCACCACAACACCCTAGACTACGGGTACGCTCTAGCTCTTCTCCTGAACCCTAGCCATCCTACCGGGAAACCGAAGCAGGCTGCGGCGAGATCTCCACACCAATTTTTAATCTCAAACAGTTAGCTTACAAATAGATTTCATCTCAGGCTTTTCAGAACACTCTGGGAGTTTCCTATGGCGCACAAACAGCAATTCAAAAGTTTTGCCGACATGATTCAGGGATCCAAAACCCCGATCCTGGTGGATTTTTATGCTTCCTGGTGCGGCCCTTGTCAGGTTATGGCGCAAGTGTTGGAGCAGGTAAAACCTCAGGTGGGGGATGCGGTTACTTTTGTGAAGGTTGACACCGAAAAGTACCCAACCATCGCTGCTCGCTGGGGCATTCAAGCGGTGCCAACGCTGATCCTCTTCAAAGATGGGAAGCCGATTGACCGCATTGAGGGGCTGTTGCAGCCGCGGGCCCTGTTGGAGCGGTTGCGGGCGCAGGT
>NZ_JANSIC010000094.1:5214-9999 GCF_047461955.1 Synechococcus sp. R55.7 | reverse complement strand
CTGAGGCAGTGCTACAGCCACGGAGCCCAACCCTGGTGCCGAGCGGACAGATTCTGACGGCTTTGAATCGCTGCAGAGGGATGCACAAACTCATGGGCAATGCCTTGATAGGTCAGTTGCAAAGGACTCCGTCCCGCTAATGTGAACAGCAAGGGCCCAGAAGCACCACCGCTCACAGCAGCTCGTCGATCAGCCGGAGCACCTGCTGCAGCTCAGCACCGGGGATCCTTTGATGTTGTTCCAGGTTGATCTCCACCAACTGTTTGAGGGCAAGAAGCTTCAGGTTGACCTCCACCGCCGCCACCGCAATGGCTTGTGCTGCCGGCAAATAGCCACTGGCCCCCAAATCCAAAAGGGCAGCCCGCCGCAGATGGATGTTGTGGTGATTCAACACCGACAGCAGGCGCTGAGCAAAAGTCGGATCCCCAGTGAGACGATAGCAGGCCCGTGCCGCCGCACATTGCAAACGGATGGAAGTGTGCTCTAGGTAAGGACGAATTGGCTCCAGGGCAGCAGCCACCTGCAGTTGTCCAAGAGCCTCGATAATGGCCTCTAGGGCGGCTTGGGCTTCTGTTTGCAGTCCTCGCTCCACACGGCGCAGCCCTTCCAGCAAAGCGGATCCCAGCTTTTCCACTTCGTCGGGATCCCTATGGAGGTTGTTGGCAAGGGCAATCTCAACCAGCGCCTGGGCAGCCGCTGCCACCACTTGGCCATCAGAGCAAGACAAAGCCGCCTTCAGGGGAGGGATCCCGGCGAGGGATCCCAGTTTACCCAAAGCACGAGCAGCGTTGCGCCGCAGCGGATATCCCCCTTGAGCGGTGCGATCCGTTTCATCGGCCAGGGCCTCGATCAGGGCCGGGATCCCTTCGACGATGCGCATGCGTCCCAGCCACCAAGCGGCATAGTAGCGTTCCCCCGGATCCCCGTGGCGCAGCTTGGCGATTTGTCCAGCCGGGGTGAGATCCACCGATGGATCGGGATCCAGAGGAACAGCAGTGGTCATGGAATCGACAACGGAGAAGACACCGAGAAGGGATCAAGCGCTGCGGACACTGACGATCTTGGCGCCCGATTTGAGCAACCGCTGCATTGTCGCCGACAGTTGATCGGCAGAGACGAAAATCTGCTGGTTGGATTTGCGCACTCGGCTGGAAGTGGCCAGCGCCGAAGGCGGATTCAGCAGCCGGGTCACTTCCACACAGAACATGCGATCCGACTGGCCCGTTGGCGGCCCCAGGTGTTTGGAAATGGGGCTGGGCGGCAGCAGGCCCCGCACCCCAATGCGGCGAATGGCCGGGGTAAACCCGGTGGCCAAAGGCATCATCAGACGGGGTCTGGGCCCTTGGGAGCGATCGTTGTTGGCGTAGCCCCCGTAGAGAGCGAAGAGATTGGTAAAGTCGCGGGTGGAATGAGCCTTGCGGTATTCAAACCCACGCGGGTAGGGGACGATGTTGTCTCCAAAAGCTTCTAGGTATTCTGGGCTGTCGATGTAGGAATCGATCTCCGCGCTGTGGCCGCCAGATTGGTAGATGTCCAAATGGCGGGCGATGTCTTTGGGGCTGGTGGGAGCGCGTCCCAGCAGATGCTTGAAATTGAGCTCGATGGCCCGGGTTTGCGAGTTGGGGTAGAAAAACCGCTTTTTGTAGGCTTCGGACTTGGCGATCAATCGCACAAACTCCCGCACCGTCAGGCTGCCCTGGCGCAGCAGCGATTCCGCACTGGCTAGCTCCTTCCTATCGGCCCCAAACAAATGGTCGTTGCCCAGCACCTGACGGTAGATGGCCCGCAGCACCGCATTGAGCTGATCCTGGCTGGCGTTGGGGCGCAACTCCAGTGGGGTGGTCTCCGTAATGCCCCGGATCCCCATCCGGCTTGCCGCTGTAATTGCACTCATGCTAATTCCCCCGATTGAACTGAATGGACACAGATTGAGAACAAGCTTGCGTTTAGGGTCATTTCGATTCAAGCTAGGACATTGCACCCACACCTAAAGTGTTGGTTGCGTCGTCGCGTCGGCGTTGCGGAGCAATAATGCAGGGGGCCAAAAGGCTTTTCAAGGACTCCGTCCCGCTGGCGCGATCAATAGCCCAGGCGTCTCACCCTAGCCTGAAACGACTGTAGAAATCGAAAACTAAAATTAGAAATCAAAAATCGGCAGCCCCAAGCTGCAGAAGAGCAACAGTGGCGCCTTCCTATTGGGGAGACTGATCCGCAAACCCACGTGGTCAAACGTATCTCTCCGCAACGTAGCAGGCTCACCACCGTTGCCCTCAACAACCTTCCCTCGCCATCCCCCCTGGTTTATGGGATGAGCCAACTGGCTAGCCGGCGTCGCCCTTTTAGAGGGATCCCAAGCCAAGGGTTTAGCTGAGCGCGTTGATGGCGTAGTCGATGTAGGTGTTGGCTTCGGTGGCCGCTTGCCCGGTCAGGCCGTGGTTGGCTTTGATGTAGCGCAGGGCTTCGATGAACCAACTGGGGGAGAGTTCAAAAGCGGCGTTGATCTCGCGGATCCCGGCCAACTGATACTCGTCCAGAGGACCGGTGCCACCGGCTACCAAGCAGTAGGTGATGTAGCGCAGGTAGTGGCGCACGTCGCGGGCGCACTTGTCTTTGCCGGCTTGGGTGTGGCACTGCCCACCGGGTTGGGTGGTGTAGGGGAACTTGGCGTAAACCGCTTCGGTGGCACCGCGCACCAGCTCGTCGGCACGGCTGCTCAGAACTCGGGCGGCTTCCATGCTGGCGGCAGCCCGCTGAAAACGGCCATTGATGGCCTGCAATTCGCTGTTGCTCAGGTAGCGCCCTTGGCTGTCGGCAGTGGCGATGGCGTCAACAATTGGGGTTTGCATGATTCAAAACGCTCCTTTACTTAACTCAAGCTCAATGCAAAAAACAAAGCAAAAGATTCAAAGTCTCAACTGCAAAATCGCTGCAAAACAGGTTACTTTTCCAGGGATCCCCTGCCAACCCGAGTTGTCTTAGATCCCAGAGAGGTCTTCACAACTGGATCCGGACACAACAGAAACTTCAGTCCACAAGGGATCAAACCACAGCGGCAGCAGCGCGATCGAAGTAGGATTCGATTTCGGCAATCAGAGCGCTGCAGTCACCCCGGGTGATGCCGTTGGGGTCGTTTACCACCGCCACCGCAGCCTTTTTCATCTTTTGGATACCGTTGGCCACTGAGCTGCCGGGGGTGCCCAAGGCTTGATAGGTTTCCCGCAGGCCGTTCAGGCAGCGCTCGTTCAGCACACTGGCATCTCCGGCTGCCACTGCGTAGGTGATGTAGCGGAGAATAATGTCCATGTCCCGCATACAGGCAGCCACATTGCGGCTGGGGTAGGCAGGCCCACCGGGAGCGTTCAAATTGGGCTCCTCGGCAAACAACTGACGGATGGCATCGGTCACGATCTTGGAGGCATTGCTGGTGAGGCGGTTCACAGCATCCAAACGCTTGTTCCCCTCGGCAATTACCTGCTGGAGAGCGGCAAACTCGTTCTCTCCCAAAAAAGCGCCTTTGGAGTCAGCTTGTGCAACCACTTTGCCAAATACATCGTTCATGGTTTTGAATCTCCCTAGCAAAAGTAAAAGAGGTTATGAATCCACATTCCCTGCAGCGGACAAGAGAGCACCTGCCGGCCAGGAATGCAACACCGATTGGATCCCCAGTGCCGAGAGGTGCTGTTTAACTCACAGAACCGCCGACGGGATCGAAGCCGATAGAACCAAGATGAGCAAGCGAAGCTCGCTCCCAGATCCAGGCCTTCATCCAAGGGATCGGACTTGGGCTAAGGAGCCTCAGCCGCTGCTGGCAACCTCAACTGGGCAGACGAGGAGAAGCTGGCTCGCCTTGTTTCCAGTCTTTTTCTACCGCGAAGGCAAGAAGCGATGAAATCAAAAAATGTAAATCGGCTTTACCTCGCGCAAAAGGTCTTAGATCGGTTTCCAACCTGCTTCCCATCTCGGATCCCAGGCTGTTCTCCCTGTCCTTCGCGGGAGTAGTTTTTTACAAAAGAGAATGTTTCTTTGCCTAGCTTTACAACATGAACAAAGATGTCAGCCCCGATCGCGGCTTTGCAGCTTGCAAGGGATCCATTTTCAGTATCGGAGCGAACATTCTCATAAAGGATACATAATTTAACACTTGCTGCAATCCTCGGTCGGGCCTGAGGTTGGGGCAAAATCTGAGAAGGTTCCCCTTGCTCTCCGGAGATTTTCGGTACATACCTTTACAGAATTCTCGATGCCCGCTTATGTCTATTGAGTCGGATCGCACTCCTTCCCCGGAGCTGCTGCAGATGGCGCGCTGGTTGGCAGGAGACTTCAGCAACCAAGAGCAAGCCTGGGAGAATCCACCGTTTTTTGCCCAAATCCGAGTGGCCTACCGCCCCTTGCCGGCCCAAGTTTTGGGCGGGATCGGCTTTTATGTGGAGCAAGCCTACAGTGGCCATTTGGAAGATCCCTATCGGCAGGCGGTGGTGGAATTGACTCAGGCAAGCGCTGGGATCGTGATTCGCAACTACCGCCCTCTGGAGCCGCAGCGGTGGCGGGGCTGTGCTCGGGAAAGGGCAGACCAACTGAGTCAACTGCAGGCTGCCGACCTAGCCTATCTAGAGGGGTGTGATGTGCATGTGAAGAGGCAGGGATCCCTCTTCATCGGCGCGACGGAGCCGGGGTGCCGGTGTTGCGTGGTGCGCAACGGCCAAGCCACCTATTTGCAGACCACCTTGCACCTGAGCGAGAGCGAGTTTTGCAGCCATGACCGAGGGATGGATCCCATCACCCACC
>NZ_JANSIC010000094.1:3896-5114 GCF_047461955.1 Synechococcus sp. R55.7 | reverse complement strand
GAGGTCGGGCCCAAAGGATGAGCCACGGTCTGGGTGGGCTTGGCACAGCCCTTGGGGAATGGTGATCGCCCTGGTTGGGATCTTGACCTTGCTGCTGCTCGGTGCCGGCTGTTCTGGCCAGGGGGAATCTGCAGCTTCCCCCCCTGCGTTGATCCCTCTCCCACCTCAACCGGGAACCGAGTCGATTCCCATGCCGGTGCGTACCCTGGGCAACAGCCGCTTCAAGCTCCTGGGCCTGACAGTGGGGGTGGCCGGGAGCGGAGCTGAGGTGTTACTGGATACCGGCTCGGCAGGTTTGCGCATTGTAGCGACGGCGGCAGGTCGCTTTGGCCTGGAACGGACGGGGATCCCTTCCACTGTGACGTTCGGAGATGGCACGCAATTTATCGGGGTGTTGGCCCGCGCCCCCTTCAGCATAGGCGGGATCCCCAGTCGGGAGCCGGTAACGATTCAGTTGATCGACCGGATCACCTGTGTGGACGCCCTGGTGGCCAGTTGTTCAGAGAACTTGTTTGGAGAAGGGCGGCCCTTCGCCGGGATCCTAGGCACGTCCTTGGATGAGCGCAGCCCCAACCGCGAGCTGTTTAGCCCGCTCACCCGTCTTCCGGGCAATTTCCGCTCTGGGTACATTATTCAAACGGGGGGCTTCAACTCCACCCAGGGCCTGTTCACGGTTGGCCTAACGGCTGCCAACACCGTCGGCTTCAATTTCCGGCAGTTTCCCCAGGTGGGAAGCTTTCCCGACGGCACCCCCATCTGGCGGGATGAGGCTTTACAAGTGGCCTACAGCATTAGCAACACTTCCATTCAAAATGCTCTCAGCCCCACCGTTTTTGACAGTGGTTCTTCCGACATTTTTCTCAACGTCAGGCTGTTGGGGGCAGCTCCCTTCTCCACCTCGACCTTACCCCCTGGGGCAGAGTGGCGAGCTGTGCTGGAGGGGGCTTTTGACTACCGCATTCGGGTTGGCTTTCCCATTACGCCCAGCCGGGATCGGATTTTTGTTAACGGCAACCAAGGAGTGCAACTGTTGGGCATGCCACTGTTTTTCAACGCCGACGTTGCCTTTGATATTGAAGGCGGTCGGATCGGCTTTCGCGTGCGTTGAGACAAAGTTGTTTTCAACATCCAAAAGCATTGGGATCACTTGCGGAGAAGAACTTGCCATGTTCGGCCGAGCCTTGAAAACCGGGAACAGCACGCCGCGCAGATGGCCTT
>NZ_JANSIC010000094.1:2475-3796 GCF_047461955.1 Synechococcus sp. R55.7 | reverse complement strand
TTGGGCGAATACCAACAATTTCTGGTAGAAGCTGTAGAAGTGGTGCCGTTGCGAGCCCGACGGCTGCGCTTCCGCCAGGGGGATCGCAGTGCTGAGTGGCAGGTGGTGGGCATGAGCGGTCGGTTTCAGGCGGAGGCGATCAGCAGAGATTTGGCTCCGCCAGGGTTGTTTGGAGATCCCTCGTGAAGAGCAGGAGAATTAGAGCTTATCCTAGAGATCCTAGAGAGAAACTTGAAACTAGAGTCTGCCAATGAATTTACTCCAGAAGAAAGTTGAGGTTACTCTTAATCGCTTCTTCGTTAAGAGGCTAACTCAGGAGGATCTCACCTTCTACGGATACCATTGCAAGCCAAACCCTCTCCCCGCTCCGGGGGAAGAGCACAAAGCCCTCGCAAGGGTTTGTAATCAGCTAGGTGTAGTGGCTGTTCCTCTAGAGGGCTGCATTATAGCCCGGGAAAAGGTTGACCCCGATAAACTTAAGACAAAGGACGGGGAACTAGAGGAAATTGGACAGAGAGTTCTAAACTGCACCAATGTCCAAGAAAAAGATGCCCTCGAAAGCTTTGAGCGTAGGAGGCTACGGCTGTGTCTCAAATCTTTGTACTCTGGGAAAACCGAAGTTGAAACATCAGGAGGCAGCTTACTTTGGTGGAAGAAGGAAGAAGTTGATTGTGGAGAGGGTTGGAAAATCCACGAAGGAAGAAGAATAGATGTTGTTGTCAACCAGGACAGTGAGCTGTACATAGAGATAGATGTTCAGTACCATTTCTACACGCCATGGACCTTGCATGAGTGGCTTGAGAACTATCCAGATGTCCCGATCCAGTGGGTCCAGAATACATACGATAAACGCCAGACTTGGGAATATCTGGGTATCCTTTCCAAACAGTCGCCGTGGGAGATTCAATTGCCAGAGCTGAACATGAGTCTAGCGGAGTATCATTTGCAGAAGCACAGTGCACCTAGAGAGGAAGTGGAAAGCTCCTGGGTAGTCGAAGTATCTTCAGGTCGAGGGTGTTTTCCCCATCTGTCTCGAAGGCTATCGCCTGTCTTAACTTTGGAGATGCTGGCCAGCATAGAAGATGCCAGAAATCCTGGTAAAAAAGTCAGTGCTTCGGTCATCGAGCATTCTAGAAAAAGTTTAGAATATAGACTTCAAGGGTCTAAAAAAGTTGCAGAGACTATCATAAGAAGAATCTACAAATCTCCCATTGCTCAAGAGAGAATTCAGCCTCTGAAAATAGAGGGCTATATCCTGCCAAGGCCAAGACTACTGGGTCGCAACAATCAAGCAATCGAGAACCCAGCCAGAGTTAGGTAC
>NZ_JANSIC010000094.1:0-2375 GCF_047461955.1 Synechococcus sp. R55.7 | reverse complement strand
AAGCTATAGAGACGCTGCAATGGGCACTGTCATTTTTGACCATGAACGAAGGTCATTTATGCTCGTAACAAGCCAGCCCATTAAGAAGTCCTCGGTGCCAATTGGCAGCGCAAGACCGCTGCGAGTTGTCCATGAACACGGCAACACTCCTTTGGAAGTTCTGGCTATACAAACTTACCATCTCTCCCAGCTTCATCCCGCCAGTGGTTTTCAAGCCTGTAGGCTTCCTTGGGTATTGCACTTTGCCGACAAAAGCAGTAAAGAGTTCCAGCGCATTGGCAACAGCATTTTTAGTGTGCTGCAGAACATAAACCGAGAGAAGTTGATTGCCGTCTAGCCAAGGGAGGGGATCCCCACCTGCCGGCCTTGCTAGGATTGGGGGGGTGGTTGGTGTTGCGGCTATGGAGATGAATGAGGTCTGGAAGACCTTTCTGAGCAATCCTGTTCCGTTCTGTGGCGGTTTTCTCAGCGGCCTGCTGCGTTTGGATGTGAAGCAAGATCCGCTGCGCAGTTGGCTGGAGTCCCAGGGGCTGAGGGTGGAGGAGCCCCCGCCTTCCGGTCGCTCCGACGGCCCCCAATCCATTTCCATTGAATAGGCGTACTCAATCGGCGGGCAGAGAGTAGGGATCCCTTCCGAACGCTTTCTCTCAGGTGTGGGAAGCGCTCTGATCCGGGCACAAGCAGCGACAAGAAGGGCAGCAAGAGCGGTGTTGCGAGGTGAGCTGATGTTCCCTGAACCCTCCCAATTTAGGAAGCGGCAGGGATCCCTTCGAGGCTGGGGCTATCTCGGCGGGGTGGTGTTCCTGGCAACGGGACTGGTCGGTCTGCCGTCAGGGGATCCAGCCGTGGCCCAATCGGCTCCCTCTTCTCTTGCCAGCCCTAAGCAGGATCCCCAAGCTTGGCTGGAGCGCTACAACGCCGCTCTAGAGCAATTGCCCCCTTTGCCCAACTTGCAATATCGCCAGCAGGTGCGGGTGGAGGGATCCCAAACCTTCACAGCCACGTTGGATGTGCTCTACCGCCGCGACGGCAGTTGGCAGGCTTGGGTAGCCGAAGGGGATCGCATCCGCCTCTTGGATTCGCGCCAATTGGAAGTGGTGAACCAGTCGGATCTGCTGCAGCTGTACTCGGTGTATGTGAGCCGACCGGAAGCCCTCTTGCCCTCGGTGAGCTTTTACTTGAAGGCGGATCCCAGCCGCTACCGCGTCCTCTCCTCAGAACGGGTGGATTTGGCTGGATCCCCTGTCCAGCACTTGCGCCTAGAGCCCATTCAGGAAGGCCAGTTGCGGGAGCTGTGGCTGGATCCGCAGTCGGGGCTGCCGCGGCAGGTGTTGCTGTTTTTGTCGGGGGTGTGGGGGCAGGCCTATGTCCTGATGGGGTTTACGGCGGTGCCAGCTCCCGAGGGAGGGGAGCGCTACTGGCTGCCGGAGAGCACCCGCATCAATTTGGGCTATGGCTTTTGGACCCTGGAGGGCCTGAACCGCCGCGTGTTCAGGGGATCCCTGTCCATCCAGCATGACTACCAGGACTACCGCATTTTGCCAGAAGGGACGCAGTTGCGCTTTTTGCCTTCGCAGCCGCCGGTGGATGCGCCGCCGGTGGTAGCCGGCCTGCCGGGGAGCGCTCCTCAAGCGGAGTTGGGAGATGTGCGGGCCTTGGGAGTGGATGAGCAGGGCAACCAGCAGTTCAGCATTGGCCTGGGCCGGCGCTCCAGCCCGGACAATTCCTTGGAAGACCGAATCGTTGCTTTCAACCTAACCCGACCCACCAGCCGCAACGCCCTGACCCAAATCGATACTTTAGCTCTTTTGCCTCTGGGGAATGGCCAGTTGCCCATCTATCTCTTCCAATTCGACACCGGTCGCCCCCTCTCGCCCCTGCAAGGGGTGGAGCGCCCGCGGGTGGATCCCAATGAGGTCTTCGCTCCCAGGCCGCCAGCCATCAGACTCTTCGGAGATTAGTTCCCCAATGCTGATAGATGCTGCCTATGGGGTGATCCCCATCCTGCCCCACCCACCCGCCCAGGAAGCTCCCAGACTGGGCTCTTCGCATTTGTATCTGCTCATCCAGCACCAGAAGGGGCATTGGGCTTTCCCAAAAGGGCACAAGGATAGCTCCGAAAGCGACCTGGAGGCGGCGCAGCGAGAATTGCGAGAGGAAACCGGCTTGACCGACTACCAGCTTCTGACCCTGCCCGGCCAGTCTGACCCTTTGACGCTGCAGGAAGCCTACACCTTTACGGATCCAGAGGGGAACCGAGTGGCCAAAACCGTTACCTACTACGTGGCCTTGCTGCCGCCCCAATTTCCTCCCCCTGAGCTACAGGTGCAACCAGAGGAGGTGGCCGCCTACCGCTGGTGCTCCTACCCCGAAGC
>NZ_JANSIC010000093.1:0-10014 GCF_047461955.1 Synechococcus sp. R55.7 | reverse complement strand
CACCGTTGAGCAGTAATGGTCAGCAGTGTTCAGCGTAAATGTATCAGCATTCCTGCCATCCTCTGCTCTTGGCTTCCCAACGCCTCTTGCTGTTCAGCGGCAAGGGAGGAGTGGGCAAAACAACCTTGACCTGCGCGCTGGCTCGCCAACTGGCCCAGGTGGATCCCCAGCGCCGTCTGCTCCTGATGTCCACAGATCCCGCCCACTCGTTGGGGGACGTGCTGCAAATCTCGGTTACGGATGTGGCCCAACCCTTGCCGGATCGCCCCAATTTACAGGTGCGGGCTTTGCAGGCGGAGATTTTGTTGCAATCTTTTCGGCAAACCTATGGGCCGGCCCTGGAGCTCATTGCCGAGCGGGGCAGTTGGTTTGGCCGAGAGGATCTGCTGCCGATCTGGGATTTAGCCTGGCCGGGGGTGGATGAGCTGATGGCCATTCTGGAGGTCAACCGGCTGCTGGCGAGGGAGGAGGTGGATACGGTCATCCTGGATACGGCCCCCACCGGGCACACCCTGCGGCTGTTGGAGCTGCCCGACTTTTTGGATAATCTGCTGGCCGTGTTTGCCACCTTTCAGGCCAAGCATCGGGAGATCGCCCAAGCCCTGACGGGCACCTATCGACCGGATGAGGCGGATGCATTTTTAGCCCAGTTGCAGAGGGAACTGGAGGGGGGCAAAGCCCGCTTGACCAATCCGGAGAGCACCTCTGCTTGGCTGGTGATGATCCCGGAGCAGTTGAGCGTGGCGGAAACCCGCCGCTTTTGTCAGCAACTGCAAAGCCGCCGCGTGCCCATCGGCGGCCTTCTGGTCAATCAGGTGCTGTTTCTAGGAGAAAATACCAGTCAATCCTCACTGCCCACCGCTCTCCCCTCTTCCCTCTACTCGGCGCGGCAACAGGAACAGCGGCGTGTGCTCAAAGCCCTACAGGAGGAGCTGCCCGGATATCCTATCTGGATCTGTCCCTATCAACTGCAGGAGCCAATTGGGTTAGCGGCCCTAGATGGGCTGGTGCAGCAGCTTCGCCCCTTGCCAGAGGTGCTGCTGGAGTTGGAAGGGATCCCAGAGCAAAAAGCAGAGAGCCAAGAGAAGAGAAAGTCTCTCTTCTCCACCCTCTTCCCTTCCTTCAAGGGGATCCCGTCCCTACCGGATTTTTTGACCCAAGGGATCCGACTGGTGTTGGTGGGGGGCAAAGGGGGTGTGGGCAAGACGACGGTGGCCGGGGCCCTGGCTTGGACCTTGGCCAAGCGCCATCCCGACAAGCAGCTCTTGCTGGTCTCCATCGATCCGGCCCACTCGTTGGGGGATCTGTTTCAGACGAAACTGGGTCAGGATCCCATTCCCCTGCTGCCCAACCTGCTGGGGCAGGAGGTCGATGCGGCGGCGGTGCTGGAGCAATTCCGGCAGGATTATCTGGAGGAGGTGGCGGCCATCTTGGCAGGGGAGGGGACGGCAGGGGTGGAAGTCCAATACGACCCACAGGCGTGGCGGCAACTGCTGCAGATGCCTCCACCCGGCCTGGATGAGGTGATGGCCCTGTTGAGTGTTCTCCGACAGGAGACGAGCGGGCAGTTTGACCTGGTGGTGCTGGACACGGCTCCCACAGGCCATCTCCTGCGGTTTCTGCAGATGCCCCAGGCTCTGGAAGGTTGGGTAAGCTTGGCCCTGAAGCTGTGGCTGAAATATCGGGATGTGGTGGGCAGGTCGGAATGGGCGCAGCGGATGCGGGAGCTTTTGGCCCAGGTGCGGCAGCTTCGGCAGCAGCTCCAGGATCCCCAGTTTGTTACCTTTATCCCCGTCTTTAACCCCGAGCAAGCAGTTCTGGCAGAAACCGAGCGTCTTTTGGCGGAATTGGATGCTTTGGGGATCCCTCATCCCTACGCCGTTCTCAATCGGGTGTGGTTGGAGGATTCTACCCCCTTTGGAGAGGCCCTCCGCCGTCGTCACCAGACTCTTCTGGCCCAGCTCCCCCAGCCATTTTCCCAGCAGGCCATCTTGACCATCCCCTTCCTACATCCTCCCAGCTTGGAGAATATCGGCTCCTACTTATTGGCTCCTCAGGAGCCCTAACCTAGGGGTAGACCTTGCTCACCCAAGGAGTTATGGATCCCAAGTTGGAAGAACGCGCCCGCGAGCTGCGCACCCTGCTGCAGAAGGCCAGCATTGCCTACTATGTCCACGATGCGCCCATCCTGGAAGACAGCGTTTACGACCGCCTCTACCGCGAGCTGCAAGAGCTGGAGCGGGCTTACCCTGAACTGGTCACTCCCGATAGCCCTACTCAGCGGGTGGGAGAAAAACCTGCAGAGCATTTTCCCACCGTCTTCCACCGCATCCCCCTCTACAGTTTGGAAAACGCTTTCAACCCAGAAGAGCTAGAGGAGTGGCAAGAGCGTCTGCTGCGAGTTTTGGGCCGTGCCCCTGTTCCCGACAGCAGGACAGAGGGAGAGCTGGAATATGTATGTGAGCTGAAGATTGATGGCGCCGCCTTGGCCCTAACCTACATCGAGGGTCTTTTGGAGCGGGGTGCTACTCGGGGGGACGGACAGGCCGGAGAGGACATCACCCCCAACGTGCGCGCCATTCGTTCGATTCCCCTGCGGCTGGCGACAGCAGATCCGCCTCCCGTTTTGGAGGTGCGGGGGGAAGTCTATCTGGCCCTAGCCGAGTTTGAACGGATCAACCAAGAGCGTCGTTCCGCTGGGGATCCCCCCTTTGCCAACCCGCGCAACTGTGCTGCCGGTACCCTGCGGCAGTTGGATAGCCGCGTTGTGGCCGCCCGCAAGCTCAGCTTCTTCGCCTACGCCCTCCACTGGCCGGAGGGATGGCCTGCCGGGGATCCCCCGCAAACCCAGTGGCAGTGTCTGCAGCAGCTCAAGGAATTGGGATTTCCAGTCAACCCCCTTTCCCAGGTCTGTCGGGGCTTGGGAGAAGTGATCCAATTTTATGAGCGATGGCGGGGTGCCCAGCTCCCCTACGCCAGCGACGGGGTGGTGGTGAAATTGAACTCCTTGCGGCTGCAGGAGGAGGCCGGCTTTACGCAAAAATTTCCCCGCTGGGCCATTGCCCTCAAATACCCTGCCCAGGAAGTCCCCACCCGCATCCGCGCCATCGTGGCCAGCGTGGGCCGTACCGGCGCCGTCACTCCAGTGGCAGAGCTGGAGCCGGTTCCTTTGGCCGGCACCCTTGTCAGCCGCGCCAGCCTGCACAATGCCGATCGCCTGCGGGAGCTGGATGTGCACATCGGCGATACTGCCATCGTGCGCAAAGCCGGGGAGATCATCCCGGAGGTGGTCGGGATCCTAAAAGAATTGCGCCCTGCCGACGCTGTTCCCTACAGCCTGCCCAGCCAGTGCCCCGAATGCCACACCCCCTTGGTTCGTCCCCCCGGCGAAGCCGTGACCCGCTGCCCCAACCCCGAGTGCCCGGCCAAGCTGCGGGGCCAATTGCAGCACTGGGCCAGCCGCGATGCTTTGGATATCGAAGGCTTAGGGGAAAAGCGGGCAGCCCAATTGGTGGAGAGCTTGGGGGTGCGCACCGTAGCCGATCTCTACCGCCTCACCCCAGAGCAGTTGCAGGGTTTGGAGGGAATGGGATCCCGCTCCAGCCAAAAGCTGGTGCAAGCCATTCAGCGCTCTCGCCAGCAGCCCTGGGAACGGGTGCTCTACGGGCTGGGGATCCCCCATGTGGGGGTGGTCACTGCCCAGATTTTGGCTGGCCATTTTCCCACCCCTGAGCTTTTGGCCCAGGCCAGCGCAGAAACCATCGCCCAGATCTATGGGATAGGCGCGGAAGTGGCGGAAGCGGTGGTGGCCTGGTTTGCCGAGCCGGCCCATCGTCGCCTGTTGCAGGAGTTGCAGGCGCTAGGGATCCCCGCTCTTCCTCAGCAGGAGAACCCTGCCGTCTCCCAGATCCTGGCCGGGAAAAAATTCGTAATCACCGGCACCTTGCCCACCCTCTCCCGCCAGCAGGCCAAGGCTTGGATTGAGAGTCGGGGGGGCAAAGTCACCGCCAGCGTCAGCCGCCAAACCGACTACGTGGTGGTGGGCTCTGACCCCGGCTCCAAGCTGGAGCAAGCCCAACAACTGGGGATCCCCCTGCTGACCGAAGCGGAGCTGTTGGCGCTGGATCCCACCGTGGAATCCGGTGATCTGCATCCTTGACAGGGTGGATCCCCGAAAAACTTGGGTAGGGTGGGTTGTCTTAGCGGCAGGGATAATTTATGATTCATCTCTAGTGAGGAGTGGACGCCAATAGGGGGAAGCGAACGAAACACGGACAGTTCCTTCCCCTTTTTGGTTACAAAAAGGCGCGGCCACACCTCCAAAAAGTATCCAACTTAACTGAAGGATTCCTTTGCCAGTGCCAGATAAGGTCAACTATGATGGGATCAGCGGAGACGCATGTTTCCGTTCACTCCTCACACCATCTTCCGCTCGGCGTCAAGTCGGGCGGTTTTTCTATAAATCCGTCCAAAGGATGTATGACCATTCCCGATAGCAGCGAAACGGCTCACCCCTTCCATTTCCAGTTTTCCTCCTTGTAAGACACTTGGGGAGAACCGAGGCTGTGGCGTTTGCACGGGTAGCGCAGAGCGCTGGAGAAGCTTATGGTCACTTTGAAGCAAGAATGAAACACCTCCGTTGCATTGCTTCCCAGCTCCCTGAAGAGTGGGTGGTCGCGGAAGCGGCACCGAGCGCTTGGGAAGTGTCTCAATCCAGTTTGAAATGACTATATCTCCAGTCTTTCCAGTTGATCCCCATGGGAATCTCTTGGCACCCTGCCCCCTTGGGGATCCGGAAACAAGCCCTACGAGCCCAGTGGAGATGCTAGACTAGTAGGTCAGTGAGATTCCACCAACTTCGGCCTCCTTACGCTTTCGCAGCCAATTTGCGACTGGATTGGAAGGTTTAGTTTTCTTCTGGCTTTTGCCGGATTAGGATAGCCAAGAGCAAGCAGCAACGAGGATCCCATGGCCAAATATGACTCCCATCTAAAGTGCTCCTTCTGCAACAAGTCACAGGATCAGGTGCGTAAGTTGATTGCGGGGCCGGGGGTCTACATCTGTGACGAGTGCGTGGAGCTCTGCAACGAGATTTTGGATGAGGAACTCTACGACGGCAACACTCCTCCTGCTGCCGCCCCTGCCGGCGGCCGGCGTGAAGCTCCTAAAAAATCCTCCCGCAGCCTGCCTTCTTTGGCGCAGTTGCCCAAGCCGCAGGAGATCATGCGCTATCTCGACCAATATGTGATTGGCCAAGAAAAAGCTAAGAAGGTTTTGTCGGTGGCGGTTTACAACCACTACAAGCGTCTGGCTGCCAAGGCCAACCCCGGTAGCGTCGGAGTTTCGGAACTGGATGAGGTGGAGCTACAGAAGTCCAACATTTTGATCATTGGCCCCACTGGCTCCGGCAAAACCCTGCTGGCGGAAACCCTGGCTCGCATGTTGGATGTGCCTTTTGCGGTTGCAGATGCTACCACCCTTACGGAAGCTGGCTATGTGGGCGAGGATGTGGAAAACATCCTGTTGCGCCTGCTGCAGGTGGCGGACATGGACGTAGAAGAGGCCCAGCGCGGCATCATCTACATCGACGAAATCGACAAAATTGCCCGCAAAAGCGAGAACCCCTCCATTACCCGCGATGTCTCCGGCGAGGGGGTGCAGCAGGCTTTGTTGAAGATGCTGGAAGGGACAATAGCCAACGTGCCTCCCCAGGGAGGGCGCAAGCACCCCTATCAAGACTGCATTCAAATCGACACTTCCAACATCCTCTTCATTTGCGGGGGGGCTTTTGTTGGCCTGGAAAAAGTAATCGAGCAGCGCATTGGCAAGAAATCGATGGGCTTTATCAAGCCAGGGGAGCAATTGTCGGTTAGCCGCGAGCAACGTATGGCCAATGCCCTCAAGGCTTTGGAGCCTGAAGACTTGATCAAGTACGGCATGATTCCCGAATTCACGGGGCGGCTCCCGGTAGTGGCGACTTTGGATCCGCTGGATGAGAAGGCGCTGGAGGCGATCCTGACGCAGCCCAAAAACGCCATTCTCAAGCAGGCGCAGAAGCTGTTGCGCATGGACGGGGTGGAACTGGAGTTTGAACCTGCCGCCATTGCTGCCATTGCCAAAGAGGCTTATCGCCGCAAGACCGGGGCTCGCGCCCTGCGGGCCATTGTGGAAGAGCTAATGCTGGATGTGATGTACGAGGCACCCTCCCGCCGCGACCTAAAGCACATCCGCATCACCGCAGAGATGGTGGAGCGCCGTTCCACCCGCGAGCTGATTCCTCACCCCTCTACGCTGCCCAAGCCTGAGTCGGCCTAGAGTCGCGGCCCTTCCGATCCCTGCTGGATGAACTTATGATCTGTTCTTGAAAGAGGGGGCAGGAGATCCTATGGCAGGGACTGCGTTCCGCTGGCGCGAACGACAGCGGGTGGATCGTGAATATGCGGTAATTGGTCTGGGGCGCTTTGGTTCTAGCTTGGCTCTCACCTTGATGGAGCGAGGGCACAATGTCTTGGGGATCGACCGCAGCCGTGAGATCGTGCAGCGCCTGGCGGATCAGCTGACGCAGGTGGTGGCACTCGATTCCAGCGATGAAGATGCGCTGCGAGCGGTGGATATCCTCTCCTTCGACACGGTGGTGGTGGCCATTGGCAGCGATTTTGAGAGCAATTTGCTGACGACGGTGGCCCTGAAAAGTCTGGGGGTGCGCAATGTGGTCTGTAAGGCGTCGACCGAGCGGCAACGCTCTATTCTCCTGCGAGTGGGGGCAGATCGGGTGGTGTTGCCGGAGCAAGAGGCAGGGCGCCGTTTGGCTCAGGTGTTGACAGCACCGGGGATCCTAGATCAGCTAGAGCTGGAGCCGGGCTACAGCATTACGGAATTACAGGTGCCGGAGGCGTTGGTGGGCCATACGCTGGCGGAGTCGGATCTGCGTCGCCGCTTCGGCATCACGGTGCTGGTGGTGAAGCGAAAGCAATCGCTGGTGGTCTCTCCCCCCGCAGACTACCTGCTGGAAAAGGGGGATTTGCTGGTGGTTCTGGGGGCCAATACCAACATCTCGCGGCTGAATGAAATGTAGGGAGGGCTCCGATGAGAGAGGGCTCCGTCCCGCTTCCGCCAGAGGAGGGCTCTGAGCGCTTGGTTCCACCGGTGCCATCCCGCGCCCGCCACCTGCCGACACCGGGCTCGGCATTGTCTCAGTCCTCTAGGGCCTTTGGGAATCGTCTGCAGTGGTTTTTGGGGGGGGACAGGCGTCGCCCGCTGCCACCGCCATTGCGCCTGGTTACAGGGTTGGGGCTCTTGGCAGTGGTGGGAACTCTGGTGCTCATGTTGCCGGGGATCGGGCGCGGGGATCCCTTGAGCTGGAATGAGGCGCTGTTTACGGCCATGTCGGCCCTGAGCGTGACGGGGCTCTCGACGATTGTGGCGGCGGAGGATCTCACCCTGTTGGGCCAGATTGTGCTGCTGATCCTGATTCAGATTGGCGGGGTGGGCTTCATGGTGTTGGCGGTGGTGGTGTTTCAATTGATCGGGCGGCGCATTTCCCTCCTCAATCGCTTGGCGCTGTGCAATTCGCTGGGTCTCATCGATCCGGGGGCGATCTTGGAATTGACTCGGCGGGTGCTGCTGGGGGTCACCCTCATTGAGTTGGGGGGGGCTTTGCTGCTCTGGGTGCACTGGCGGGATCTCTATGGGCCGGAGCGGGCGGTTTTTCTGGCTATTTTTCACGCGGTGTCCGCCTTTTGTAATGCAGGATTTGACCTGTTTGGCCGGGAAGGGATCCCTACAGACGGTCTGTCGCTGGCGATTTTGGCCGGTCTGATTTTTATCGGCGGTTTGGGCATCCCAGTTTTGTCGGATTTGTTAACCTGGCCACGGGGCCACCGCCCCTCTCTGCACACCCGGATTACCCTGGGCGTGGTGGTGGTTTTGCTCTGCACGGGCGGCATTGGCTTGTTTTTGGGAGAGAGCTTGCCCGGCGGATCCCTGCTGGAGGTAAGCTGGCCCCACCGCTTGGGCCTGACGTTTTTTCAGTCGGTTTCTGCCCGAACGGCTGGGTTTGCCGGGATCCCCATTGAGGATTTGACCCCGGCAAGCCAGTTGCTGCTGATGGCTCTCATGTTTATTGGGGCAGCCCCAGCTTCTATGGGGGGCGGCATGACCACCGGCACCTTGGCGGTGTTGGTGTTGGCCCTCTGGGGCTATGCCCGCGGTTTGCCCAGCGCTCAGATTGCCGGGCGCAGCTTGGATCCCTCCATGGTGCGCAAGGCGGCAGCGGTGTTAACGGTTTCTCTGTTTGTGGTATTGTTGGCGGCTTGGTTGATTTTGCTGACCCACAGTAACAGTAGGTTGGATCCGGTGTTGTTTGAGGTGATCTCCGCCTTTGCCACCTGCGGCCTCTCGACGGGCTTTACCGGGGAGCTCAACTGGTTTGGCCAACTGATCATTGTGCTGGTGATGTTCTGGGGCCGGTTGGGGGCATTGACCATTGTCTTGGCCTTGGCTCAACAACAGCCCCGCCCGTTGGTAACCTACCCTGAAGAGTCGATCCTAATCGGTTAGTCCAGAACTGAGGAGAGAGCAGCCTCCGTTAGACTGAGTAAGGGATCCCTTCGTCCCTCTCGTTACCGGGAGCCATCCGTGTCCAAGTTCCTTTTAATTGGTTCTACTGAGCCCTTCAGCGGTAAGTCGGCTGCCATCTTGGGTTTGGCCAAGCATCTGCAGCAGCAAGGGATAAAAGTCACCTATGGGAAGCCCATCGGTTCTTGCGAGCGGGAAGATTGCTCGCTGGAAGGGGGCGATCCGGATATGCGCTTTGTGGCGGAGTCTCTGCGGCTGACGATGGATCAAATGCCGCCGATGCTGCTCCGGCTCAACGAAGAGGCTTTGCTGGCTCAAATGAAGCGAGCTCCCGGGGATCCAGCTCCAGAGTGCCCGGTTGCCCCTCTGTTGGAGTTTGTCCAGCGCTCCCCTGCCGATTTGGTGCTGCTGGAAGGCCCAGCCGATCTTTACGAGGGGGAATTGTTTGGCCTGTCGCTGGCCAAGATGGCCCAAGCCCTGGATGCTCCGGTACTGCTGATCAGTCGCTACCATTCCTCCTTGGCTGTTGATTCTCTTCTCTTTGTCCATCGTCAACTGGGATCCCGCTTGGCAGGCGTGCTGCTGAACGATGTGCCACCTGACCAAATGCAACCGGCAAAAACGATCATTCGGCCTTTTTTGGAGGGACACGGGATCCCGGTGCTGGGGATTTTGCCCTCCCATCGCATTTTGCGCAGCATCAGCGTTGGGGAGTTGGTGCGGCAACTGGATGCCGAGGTGCTCTGCTGTCCGGATCGGATGGACCTGATGGTTGAAGACATTGCGGTAGGGGCGATGAACGTCAACTCGGCCTTGAAGTACTTCCGTAAGCTGGATCACAAGGCGGTGATCACCGGCGGAGACCGCACCGATATTCAACTGGCCGCCCTAGAAACTTCCACCCTCTGCCTGATCTTGACCGGCAAGCTCCCTCTGGATCCCCGCATTCAGTCTCGAGCAGAAGAGCTGGAAGTGCCGATCCTCTCGGTGGATCTGGACACCTTCACCACCATCAACCGCATCGAACGGGTTTTTGGGCAGATTCGCCTGCACGAGGAGGTGAAAGTCCGCTGCATCCAAGAGCTAATGTCAGCGAATTTTGACTTTTCCCGTCTCTATGCTCATTTGGGCTTGACACAACCCCTAGTGTCGGCGGTAGGTGCATAAGAAAAGTTATTACTGGCTTCTCTATATTTGGTGTCTAAATAGATATTTCTTCGAGATTGAGCACTATATGTGATCAAGACGAAATAAGCTCAGTTTTGACGCGCTGGTCTCTAGTGTCTGATGCTTTCCAGTATCTGCAATGATTTCTGCAAAAAAACGCAGGGATCTATCGCCGGTTTGGCCTACTCACCGAATTCGAGAGATATCATGCGAGTATTCATCACCTCAACACACCACTCCTCCCCCAGATTTTCTGGGGGTTTTTGTTCG
>NZ_JANSIC010000092.1:8095-10024 GCF_047461955.1 Synechococcus sp. R55.7 | reverse complement strand
GCTAGCGCGATCAGTTGAAATAGATGGTAATAAAAACCACGACTGCTATCAGCCCCTTTGATTCCGGTAACGCCGATCCCCGTCTCGATGAGGGAGAGGAGATAGGGCTCAAGCGCCTAAGTTTCGACTCTGTGGGCGCGCAAGAGCAAGTTGGTTCCCAAGTCCTCTTGGGCTGCCCAAAAGGCGCAAATCCACCACGAAACCTCGTCTTGGCGATAAATGCCACAGGTGAAAGGATAAGGTTGCAAAATATTCGCCATCTGCGCTAAGGCCGGAACTTCCGCCATGTAGTCGGCCCACACTTGGGGATCCAAGGCTTCGTAGGTGAAATCGGAAGGAAAGAATGTGCAACTGGATTCCAGGCTGGGCCGGTTGGTCAGCAACAATTGAGCAGGATCTGAGGATTCACAGCCCAAGCGATCCCCGATCTGAAAGGTCAGTTGAAACAGGCGGTTAATCAGATCAAATTGCTCAGGGCTCATAAGTTCAGAATTCCTAACTTTCAGATTGGGATGGGCGTTAGAGTTGACAGGTGCGACGGCTGCGCTCCAGCTCCGGCTCGATCCAGGAGAGGGCGAAGTGACTCACACAGGGCAACTGCGGGAAGCGGCGGGCCAGCTCTGCTGTTTGGGTTTCCAGGCTGGGGCGTTGCCGCTGGGCTTGTCCCCATAGACCGGCAATGGCCGGGCAGACAAAGGTTTGGGGAGAGGCCACAGCCAGGACCTGCTCCACCTGCTGCGCCACACAGGAGCTATCCTCGCACTTGGCATAGGCCATTGGGTGCCATTCCATACCCGGATCAAAGCGGTCCCAGGGTTGCAGACGAGCGTCAAACCCTTCTCCTACTGCTTGGTTGCCTTCTGGGAAGAAGACAGCCCCCACCGGGATCCCCAGCCTCTGGGCGGGTTGGGCGGCCTGCTGTAGATAATCGAGAACGCCGTAGCGGGCAAACTCGACGCTCAGCTGCCAAAGCTGCTGCTGCCAACGTTCTTGGCGAACGGCGGCGCTGGGGGTGGGGGAAGGGGCAGGAGTTGGTGCTGCTGCCTCAGAACTGGAATCCGCCGGTTTCTCCAGACTCTCTGGTAAATCTTTTGCAGAGGAAAGCTGATCCCCCTGCCAATTCCTGCTGGCCATGTCTTGGGCAGCCCAGTCCAGTAACTCTGGGGAAAGCGCCCATTTCTCGGTCGGGCTGGGCCAGGGATCCCCTGGCTGACGCCATCTGGGCTCTTCGGCATAGGTGGCATCCAGATGGAGAACATCTGCCACTGCAATGTAGCCCTGGCTTAGGTAGCGCTCCAGCAATGCCCGACCCGCTGGATTTTCTGCCAAATTGAGGTAGGCTTTCCGGGCGGCCTCTCCGTGAATCCACAAGTCTCGGACGGTGGCCGCCACGCTGGATCCCCCTGAGCCACGCGGATAGCGAATGTAGTCGAAAAGGATCCCATCCGGCTGTCGCTGTAGGATGCGGCGGACTAACTCGGCAAAATCCCGCCGTGCCAAGGGATGAAAGGGATCCACAAATACCTCGCCAGGACTGCCCAGGTCTTCCGAAAGGGCTGTAGCGGGATCCAAGACGGTGGTTATGCCACGACCGTTGCGGGCCAGGGCCACCTGTCGATCGGGCCGTTGTCCGTAGCTGTAGCCGAAATTGAGGGAAAACACCCAGGCATAGGCAGATAAGCCGCGGCGTCGTGCCGCCTTCAGAGCCAGATCCAACAAGTCGGCGTTGGGCTGTAAGCTGGGCCAGATCCCTCCTGCGCCATCCGGCAAAATGGAGCGACCATCGTAAAAGGTCTCGATAAAAACGCGGTTGTAGCCCAGGTTTACCACTTGGTCGAACACCTGATCCAACACGCCCGGATTGGCATCACAAGGGTGCAGACGTACCCAAATGGCCTGGATCTGGGGCCAGCGTTGGCTGCGGCAGGC
>NZ_JANSIC010000092.1:5248-7995 GCF_047461955.1 Synechococcus sp. R55.7 | reverse complement strand
GTGCCCACACCGGCGCAATCCCTTGGTCGATCTCTACCTTAAGTCCGAGTGGTAGGGGGTTGCTCTTCGGTTTTGCCCCTTCCGCCACTGTGACCGTTAGCCAGGCTCTCATGGGGATCTCGCCAAAAGGCATAGATTAGCGCTTATGATTTAGTAGTAAACCTTTAGCTTTTCTTGATTGTCCATGAAGGCCATTACCCTGCATCAACTGCAAATCTTCGAGGTTGCCGCCCGCCACCTGAGCTTTACCCGCGCTGCCGAAGAGCTCTACCTGACCCAACCCACGATTTCCATGCAGATCAAGCAATTGAGCAAAGCCGTGGGGTTACCGTTGTTTGAACAGGTGGGCAAGCGGCTGTATCTCACCGAAGCGGGGCAAGCTTTACACCAAACCTGCGAGAAGATTTTTGAACAATTGAATCAATTCGAGATGACCCTTGCCGACCTGAAGGGGCTAAAGCAGGGACGGCTGAGCATTGGAGTGGTCACCACTGCCAAATACTTTATACCCCGTCTGCTGGGGCCATTTTGTCAGCAGTATCCCGGCATTGACGTAGCTCTTAAGGTGCTCAACCGCCAGCAGGTTTTGGAGCGGATGAGCAACAACATGGACGATCTCTACGTGATGGGGATGCCGCCAGAAGATCTGGACGTGGTGGCGCAACCTTTTCTGGAAAATCCTTTGGTGGTGATGGCCTCTATTCATCATCCCCTGGTGGGCCAAAAGGGGATCCCTCTGGCGCGCATTGCCCAAGAACCTTTTTTAGCCCGTGAACCCGGCTCCGGCACCCGCATGGCTGTAGAGCGGCTTTTTGAGAAGCATAACCTAAAGCTCAACATTCGCATGGAGATAGGCAGCAGCGAAGCTATCCGCCAAGGCATTGTGGGTGGATTGGGCATTTCGGTTTTGTCTCAGCATGTGTTGGCCTTGGGGGGGTGGCAGCATCATCTGGCTATTTTGGATGTGGAAGAGTTTCCCATTCGGGGGTTCTGGCATTTGGTCTATTTGCGCTCTAAACGTCTTTCGGTGGTGGCCAAAGCTTTTGCCGACTTTCTTCTTTCCCAGGTTTCTCAAATGGAGCTGGACTTTGTGGCTAAAGAGCAGCACAAATCCAATTCAAATCCCAATCCAAATCCGCTTTCTGGCAAAGAGGCTGAAGCACAGCCGAGAGCTCTTGTCGCAACCCCCGGATCCCCTCAAAGTCGTGAGTGAACAATACTCGCAAAAACCCCAGGTAAGCCCGCGCCCACTCGTCTTCCGGATCCAGCTCGACGATCTGTTGAAAATGCAACTGAGCTGCTTCTGGTTGTAACAGCGCCGCCAACATCAAGCCCAGTTGGTAGTGGCTTTGGATTTGCTGGCTCGGTTGGCCTTGGGCAGCAGCCTGTTGCCGTTCCCCCTCCAGCAGTTGCCGTACCAGGATGCGATCTGGATCCGTCAAAAAAGTCGGGTATTGCAGGGTTGTCCAGGCATTGAGATAAAGGGAGAGGGCCTGCAGATCCCCAGCGGCAGCAGCTCTGGCCGCCTCGCGGAGAGGAAACAAGGGATCCGTTACAAGGAAGGGGCCTTCCTTCGGGAAGCTCGACAGGGATCCTCTCCAGGATTGGTGTAGGGAATGGCGGATCCCTTTGGGCGACTGCCATTCCAGGTGGAGAAGGCCACCTCTTGGGAAGTCGGTTGTGGGCAGCGTCAAGATCTCTTCCACCAGCCAGCCGCCTGTTGAGTTGAGCTGCAGGCGATTCTGCCCCAGCACCCAGGCCCGCTTCTCCAAAACCCGTCCTTGCCCGTCTTCCAGCCGCGCCCAAACCAGCGTCTGGGCCAAGTTCTGAGCTGGGCCTTGCCAGCGCAACTTCCAGGCCGGGATCCCCAGCTCCGACAGCGCCTCAACCTCCACCAGCTCCACCTCCCCAGCTTCCAGAGGCCACTCCTGTACCGTCACCTTTGAAAAGCGAGGGAAGTAAGTGTGCGGCCGACCCACCGTAGGCAACTCCACCGCCGGATCTTGTCGCCAGTCTGGGCTGCTGCGCAGGTGCTGCCGGATCTGCTCCTTAGTCGGGCCATAAGGGCCAATAATTCCCTGTTCCCCTTCGGCATCCACAAACCCATCCAGCAAGGAGAGCTCCAACTCCGGCCAGGGGGTTTGCCCAGCAGCGCGGAATGTAACCGGCCAGCGCTGAAGAGCCGCCAAGTAGGTGAGGGTTTCGGAAGAGATCAGCTCTGTATTGGGGAGAACCCCCAACGTGGTGGTCAAGCCTGGCTGGATCAAGGATTGGATCCACTGGGTCAGCTCCTGTGTGGGGTGCTGCCCCTGCCAATGCATTTGGATCCCCGTCCACAGAGGGGCCACCCCTGGGGTGAGGGGCCGACCCAAATTGGCCAAGGCCAAGCAGCCCAGAACTAGCCCTGCACAGACTCCCCTTTGCAAAGCCCACGCACCCCAGCGTTCCTCCAACCACCGGCAAGCCTTTTGGATCCCGCCTGCTGATAACACGGCCAAGAGGGGCAGCAGGGGTAGGGTGAAGCGCACATCTTTGATGTCCACCAGGGTGTAGAGAAGGTAGCCGGAACCGTAGGTGGCCCACAAGACTGCCTCTCGCCTGTCCAGGGATCCCCACCCGCTCAGCAGCGGCAACCCACACAAAAAAGGGCTCATCTGCAGGGGCAAAAGGCGCAAGTAGGCAGTCCACCAGCACAGGGATCCCGCTGGGCAAGTGATGTAGTAGTGGGCAGTCTCGGCGTAAGCCCA
>NZ_JANSIC010000092.1:0-5148 GCF_047461955.1 Synechococcus sp. R55.7 | reverse complement strand
CAGCAAAAACAGCACCCCTGTCCACTTGGTGAGCAGCACCGCCGCCACCCCCGCCCCCACCCCCACCGCCCCCCACCAGGAAGGCTTCTCCCCATAGGCCCACAGCGCCCAAAACGCCAGCGTCACCGCCACCACCAGCGGCAACTCCAACATGTACACGTGGGCCAAAGCCGTGATCCCCGGATAGAGGAGCAGCAGCGCCGCCGCCAGCCAGCCCACTTCCCAGGAGCGATAGACCCGCTGTCCCAGCCGCTGGGTTGCCAGAACCAGAACCCCCAGCAACACCAAGTTGAGCAACTGCCCGTCCGCCCGGCTGAAGGGATGCAGAGCCGCCAAGGGGATCCCCAGCCAATAGGCCAAAGGGGGGTAGCGCTGGTTCAAATGCAAAAACTGCTGCCCCCACAGCCCATCCCAGCGAAACCGTCCCAGGTGAAGCCCAAACGCCTGCGCCTGCAGCAGATGCTGCGCCTCATCCCACGCCGGCGGCAAGGGATCCGTCCAATTCCAGATCACCAGCAGCAGCAGGGCCACCATCCCCAGCCCGGCCCACCACCGCAGGAAAGGGATCCCCGGCCTGTGGGGTCTCTCCGGCAATGTCTCTCTCTCCTCGTCTGTACCGTTCATGCTTTGAAAACAATCCGCAGAGATTCAGCAGACATTGGGATCCCTTGCAACTGCCACCTGGCCTTGCCCCCCAGAGCTAAACTCAACCTGTGTCATTCTCAGCGCTCCTCCCATAGACCGAGAGCTTCAGCATCCCATGATCGCTCCATCTGCCGGCCCAGAAGGGGTTTGGATCCTTGCGGATCAACTCCACCCACAGCAATCCGCCCTCGCTTCCCTCTCGACCCTATCCCCAGACCGAGTTCCCGTCATTCTCATCGAATCTCACCGGTGGGCCAGCTCCCGCAACCACCATCAGCAGAAACTGGTGCTGGTCTGGTCGGCCATGCGTCACTTTGCCCAAGAACTGCAACAGCGGGGCTACCCGGTCACCTACGTGGAAGCCGACAGCTATGCCGAGCCCCTGCAAACCTGGGCCAAGCAGCATCAACTGCAGCAGATCCGCCTCATGCAGCCAGCTGATATTCCCATCCGGGAGGAGGTGGAAAATCTGAGATCCACCCTCCCTTGCCCCCTCCTGATCTTGGAAAACAACCACTTCCTCTGGACAGCTGATCAATTTATCGACTGGGCCTCAGGTCGCAAGCGCCTGCTCCTGGAAGACTTTTACCGCGAAGGGCGCAAACGCTTTCGCATTCTCATGGACGGCCCCAAGCCCCTGGGGGGGCGCTGGAACTACGACCGGGAAAACCGCCATCCCCCCAAACCCGGAATGCGCTACCCCCAGCCCCTCACCTTCCCCCCCGACGCCATCACCCAGGCCGTGATCACAAAAGTTAAGCAACACTACGGCCATCACTTCGGATCTCTAGAAGGATTTGGCTGGGCCGTCACCCGCGCCCAAGCCCTGCAAGTGCTTGATCACTTCATCCACGAGCGCCTGCCCCACTTCGGCCCTTGGCAAGACGCCATGCAAGCTGGGGAAGACTTTCTCTACCACTCCCTGCTTTCCCCTTACCTTAATCTGGGCCTGCTCACCCCCCACGAAGTCATCGCTGCCGTCGAACAAGCCTACCATCGCGGCGGGATCCCCCTGCCCTCCGCCGAAGGCTTCATCCGCCAGATCCTGGGCTGGCGGGAGTACATGCGCGGCTTCTACGAATACCAAATGCCCAACGGCTATGCCCAGAACAACTTTTTTGGCCACCAGCGACCCCTGCCAGAGTTTTTTTGGACGGGCAAAACCGACATGGCCTGTCTGCAGCACACCCTGGATCAAATTCGCCGTCATGGTTATGCCCACCACATCCAGCGGCTAATGGTGCTCAGCAATTTCGCCCTCATCAGTGGCATTCAGCCCCAGGCAGTAGAAGCGTGGTTTCAGGATGTGTTTATCGACAGCTACGACTGGGTGATGCAGCCCAACGTCATCGGCATGGGCCTTTTTGCCGATGGGGGCATGCTCTCCACCAAACCCTATGCCGCCTCTGCTCAGTACATCCGCAAAATGAGTGACTACTGCCGCCATTGCCGCTACAATCCCAGCGAAAAGGTTGGCAAACAAGCCTGCCCCATCAATACGTTGTATTGGGACTTCCTGTTGCGTCAGCGATCCCTCTTAGCCCCCTTGGGCAGAATGAAATGGGTATTGATCCATTTGGATCGCATGGAACCGGAGCTGAAGGCCCAGATCCAGGCGCAAGCCGCTGCTTGGTGGGATCCCTTGCAATCTGCACTCGACGAACAGAGTCCATCTCATTTGCAATCTGTCTAAGCACCAGAAGATTAAGCATCCGGTAAAATTGAGGCACCCTCCTACCCACCTGTCGCTTTGTAAGGACTGCAAGCCATGAAATGTCCCCGCTGCAGCAAACAAGAAATCCGAGTTTTGGAATCTCGTTCGGCAGAAGGTGGCCAGAGTGTGCGGCGGCGGCGAGAATGCATGTCCTGTGGCTACCGCTTCACCACCTATGAGCGCATCGAGTTCATGCCCATCATGGTCATTAAACGGGATGGATCCCGCGAAAGTTTCAACCGCAACAAGATCCTGCAAGGGGTGATGCGTGCCTGCCAAAAAACCCCCGTCACCGTCAGACAGATGGAAGAGCTGGTCAATGAGATCGAAGAAAAACTGCAATTGGAAGATGCCCAAGAGGTAACCAGCCTGCGCATCGGCGAGATGGTGCTGGAGCGCCTGCAACACCTAAGTGAGGTGGCCTACGTGCGCTTTGCCTCCGTTTATCGCCAGTTTCAGGGTATAAAAGACTTTGTCAATGAGCTGGAACAGTTGGAACCACCTCTGCGACGGGATCTGGAGCGGCTGCTGCAGGACTCCTCTGCCTCAGATTCCGAATCTTCAGGCTCCCCGGACTTGGTGGGAGAGTATTCGTGACGTGGGAACGACAGCGCAAGCCGGCCCTCCCTGGAAGCAGCGGGGAAATGGCGCTTGTGGGCGGGAAAAATTGCTGTGAAGAGATCGCCCATTCCAAAGGCTTAGCGGTATGCTTGGGGTAGCAATCGCGGCTTACACTAAAGCTAGAGCTGCACGCCTTTAGATTGCCGGTGTTCAGCACTATCCTTGGAGATCCCTGATATCTTGGATCCCTCTGTGTCAAGCTGTCCCAGCCCCCTGTCCTTCCGAGTCGATCCCAATTTATGCAATACGGTTTTCGGGGTTCTAGCCCCTCTGGCGCTCGCAACAGCAACAGTAACCCCAGTGGCTTTCGCTCCCCTGCCGCAATGGAGACGGGGCCAGGGGTGGTGCCGATTCAGGTGTATCAACAAGTGGCCGAAGAGTTGGAGTCTGCCCGTCAGCAGGTAAGCCTGCTTTCCTCGGAAAACCAGCACCTGCGCGCTCTGCATCAGCAGTTGTCTGGAGAGCTCGCTGCCATCACCCGAGAGTTCCAGGGGCAATTGGGCCACACCCTGAAGCGCCTGCAGCAAATCAGCCTACGGCTTGCTGACGCAAATGGCCAGGCTGCCCAAGTTGCTGCAGCTTCTGAAGCCTCTTTCCAACAGAACAGCCCGACTGCCAATCCCGGCCAACCGGAAGCCCCTCCCAGCTACGATTTTTTGAATCGCCTCAAGCGCCGACAGGCCCGCAACGAGACCCCCTCCTTCTCATCCAACGGCTTTGCCCCGTCCTCCTTTGATTCCCTTCGCCACCCTTCCACCCACACCTCTGCCGAGCCCTACCCCCGCACTGGCTACCAGGTTCCTTCCCTGGACGAGTTGATGCAGGATAGGGGCGGCCCGGATCCCTATCTCGGCGAGGCAGACTCCTCAGCCTATTCCACCGGCATTTATCAGCGGGTACGGGAGCAACATCACGGATCCCAGGGCTCTGCCGTACTTTGGATGGCCGCTGCAGTCGTCTTAGTCATTGGATCGTTTGGGTTGGGATTTGTAGCCGTACAGCCGTTTTTGCGCAACAACCCACCGCCCGTGCAAGCACCCTGAGAGCTATTCACAGGATGCTCCAAAAGCCCGCTGGCGGGGTTAGGATGCCCCCAATGCGCTCCGCACCACTGACGAATGACCAGGGGTTATATCTGTGATCCAGGCTGTCGCTGCTCCTCTGACGCCTAACACATTCTTCGAGCATATGCCCGACGAGGGCCGCTTTGAGCTGTGCAATAGAGTCACGGTCAAAATGCAGCCCACAGGTTCTCACAAGCAGGTGACGAGCTTTTTGGCATAGCGGTTAGCGGTGCCCACGCGCAAATCCAGCAAGATCAAATCCGCTTTTTTGCCCACCTCCAAGCTGCCGATTTCCCCTTCCAGACCCAGACAGGCGGCACTGCCTTGTGTAGCCATCCACAAAGCCTGTTGCGCCGGCAGAGCAGCTCCATCCCCCGATCCCAACCGCTGCAGAAACACCGCCAACCGCATCTCCTCGATTCGATTTCTTCAGCCCCCACATGCACACAGTGGGCGGCCAAGGTCTGAGCACTCAGGGATCCCCAGCGTTTCAAACACTGCACCGGGGTCAATCCATAGCGAGCCTGTAGAGTTTCCACTCCCCGGCGAGTTTCCGCCAAGTGGGTGTGCAGCCCCACTCCATACCTTTGGGCTAGAGCGGATCCCTGGACAAAACTCTCAGGATGGCCAGAATAAGGAGCATGGAACCTGACCCAGATGTAAATTTGCCCCTCCCCGCGTCCATGCCAAACCTGGATCAAAGCCTCCGTGTCCGCCAGGGATTCTCCCACTCCCCTCGGTTCGTCGATCACCTGTGGGCTGAGGATCCCTCGTAACCCCGACTGCAAGCTCACTGCTGCTGCTAGATGTCGATAGATGCCAAGAGTAACTACGGATAGGGATCGTGAAGTTGGATTACATCCCCCCCTCTCCCATGCCGTACACGAAGACCGCTCTGGCAGAACGAGCCAACTGGTGTAGAGCAGGTAACATGGCAAGCTAATGGTCGACAAAACTGTTACCTCACTAGCTTGCCTTCACCCAATGGTGTCAGCTTTCAGGTAGAGAGGCTTGACGGAAGCCAACCCCCCTATTGATTGGGTTCCTCTTGATTGGGTTAGGGTGGTGGGCCTGGCACCGAGCTAGGTTGCCAGCAGGTCGCCC
>NZ_JANSIC010000091.1:8404-10025 GCF_047461955.1 Synechococcus sp. R55.7 | reverse complement strand
CCGCTAACGCGATAGGACTCCGTCCCGCTGGCGCGAACGCAACCGCCTCAGGACAGAACAGGATCCGCGGGGGGCTTTTCCCTATGGGATCCCCACAGGTTACTCGCCAAGATCAAGCCCAGGCCCACCACAGATCCCAGCGCAATCGTCTCGCCCAACAGCACCGCAATCAACCCCAACGACAAAAAGGGCGTCACATACACCCAGTTGGCCAGGGATCCCCGATGGCCCGCCAACTCCAGAGCCCGCAGCCAAAATACAAAAGTCAGGCCCATCTCCGCCAGACCAATGTAAGCCGCCCAACCCAGCCCCGCAACTGTCCAAGAGACCTCCTGAAACGGCAGCAGTAGCAGGCCATAGAGGCTGCCGAAGAGAAACCCCATAAACAGCTTCAGCACCGCATCTCGCCCATCCCGCACATTGAGCAGCCAGTAGAGCGCCCAGATTCCAGAGCTGCCCACCGCCAGCAGGACCCCCCAGGGATCCCCCGCCTGCAAGGTGCCCCAGGATCCCCCCGTAGCCACCAGCACCACCCCCAGCAGGCTCACCCCCAAGGCCAACACCAGCCGCCAACGGAAGCGCTCTCCCAGCAGCGGCACCGCCAGAAGAGCCAGCACCAGCGGCCAAGTGTAATTCAGAGCCATCGCCGCCTGAGCCGACAGACGGTCATAAGCCTGGAACAACACCCCATAGTAGCCGAAGGGGTTGAGCAGCCCCTGAAGGGCCGACAGGCGGACTTGGGATCCCTTCTGCTTGCCGAGGAACCCTGCCCGCCCTGTAACCACCAAAACGATCCCCAGGATCAAGCAAGAGCTCAATGCCGAAAAAATCAGCAAGACCGTCGGCGACAGGTACCGCAACCCAAACTTAAAAGCGCTGGCAGCCGTAGCCCAGCCCAAGATGGCCGCCGCCAAGTAAACATAGGCTCGCCAGGGATCCCTAGGCATCAAAAGCTGTCGAGATTGCTGTCCTCTGGCTTCGACTTAGCTCCGGTGGGAAGGCCCAGCCGCGGTGCCACCACCCAGGCATAGAGCAGATAGCCCAGCCCCGCCACCACTGCCCACCTGAGAACGGTGCCGAAAACCCGGAAGAACAGCCCGACCAGAAGAATACAGCCCAGAATGGCGAAGACCGTCACCAGTGGACGCCCCCAAGTCTCAACCCAAGCTCGGACGGCACTTTTCCCCTGAGACGCAACGGATGTTCCTGGATCCCCAGAGGCCGCCGCCGCTTGCTCCAGTTCACGCTCAAGCTGTTTCAGCCGTTCTTGTTCTGAGAAAGAGAGATCGGACATAGAGAGCAGTCTCCAGCGGTGTCACCTCCATCTTACGAGCTGCTCCCGAAGATGGGCAGACTAAGCCCGCGCCGAAGGGATCTCCTGAACCATAGCCCGGAACACATCCAAAGCCGGGCCAGGGCGACGGTTAGGACGCGGAGCCGAGATCTCATTGGGCACAAAAGGCTTCTCCACCACCACCTTGGGCTTGTTGGCAGGAGCAGTTGCTGTAGCCGCAGGAGCAGAGCTGGGAGAAGCTGGTGCAGAACGAAAAGGCCCGGTAACAAAATCCACCAAGCCGCCGAAGAGAATGCCGAAAAAGGAGAACAGGCCGCCGAAAAGCTT
>NZ_JANSIC010000091.1:1521-8304 GCF_047461955.1 Synechococcus sp. R55.7 | reverse complement strand
GGGATCCCCCACCCGCCTGCCCTCGGCGTCAAATCGCTGTAGGGGTAGGGTCAACTCCAGCTCTTGCAGCTCCAAAGGTTGAGAGACCCCCCTGCCGCGCCCCAAAGCAAAGCCATCCGCCGCTGCCGGGTTCACGTCATAGCCGATATCTGCCATTGCTTCGACGGTGAGAATGCTTAAGGGGTTGGCTACCCCCCGGTCGATGCGGCTGGTCATCAGCTCGCGGCCCAAGACGCTCTCCCGCCAATGGGAATCTCGGGATCCCTCCCCAAACTCGTTTTCTAAAGGAACAGAGGGCGCGTTTCCTCCCAGCGTGGCGAAGGCGCTGACCGCCCTGGGGCCGATAAAGCGGGGATCGTAGCCAGGGGGCGTAGGCTGATCCCGTCCCACCAAGCCCACCGTTAGCCCCTTGGGATCCCAGACGATGGGCAAGAAGCCCAAGGCATGGCCCAACTCGTGCAGGGCAGTAATGGGCAGATCCCCTCGCTCTTCCAAAGCCGATAGGTTTTGGCTGTTGAACAAAATGACGGAGTAGAAAGGCAGACCGTTAGAGGCCCGCACAAAACAGGGAGCAGCTCCCCCCAAAATTCGCTCGTTGCCGAGGTTTCTGGCCCGCACCTCCACCAGCAGATCGTCGATGGGGAAATTGAGTGGCGTGCTGGGAAACCCTCGATCGCATTCGTCGGCCCGAATGGTGGTGGGGGGCAGATCCGGCTGGTCACCAACGATGATCTGTTGCCAGCGCAGAGCGGCATTGCGGACGATCGACTGCTGGGTGGGGGTGAGACTGTTGTCGGGAAAGCGAACGTCAATGGTGAACTGGGAAGCAGGCGCAGTCGTTGGCGAGGGCAAAGGGGCAGGAATGACAGTCGGAGTAGGGGTGAGAACGACAGTTGGAGTAGAAGTGGGAATGACGGTTGGAATGGGAGTGGGAATGACACTCACAGAAGAGGAGCCACCACTTCCCCCGCAGGCCTTGAGCGCCAGTACCAGAAGCACAGCCACCAGGGATCCAAGCAGGCGCAGGCCCCACACTCTGCCCAAAAGCAGTCGCTGCCTTGAATTCACACCACCTCCCAAAAAGCCCCATGACCCAAGTGGATCATACCGGCTGCAACCATCCTCCCGAGCATGATTTGCGTCACACCGCACCGGTCAACTTCAAGGCCAGGAAGAGATGGGTTTGGAGGTCTATATTTTCAGGTCAGGATCTCTCAATCTGAGGAGTCGGAAGAGTTTTCCTCTTCTATGCCCCAGCCCGCAGCCAAAACATCCACCGCTGCCCGCAGCGCCTGGTTATCCCCCAAGAGCTCCTCGGGATCCGAACGCGGCTCCACCAGGGGAACCAAGCGCAGAATACGTCCGTCCTGAACCAAGTCGATAACCACGCCCGGCTGCTCCTTGCCCAGGTTGGCAATCTCTTCTTCGGAAGCGGGATCCCGCAGACAGGCATAATCAAAGCTGTTCACATTTAAGTAGAGGCTACGGTTTACCACCAGTGTGGCAGCAGTGGGATCCTGAAAAACATCCACCACGCAGCCTTCCCCCTGCTTCCGTACCGAGCCATCGACGATATCAAAGTAGCGAACACGGGCCAAATCGGATAGCAGTCGGTAAATATCCCGCTTGTTCACCAAAGTTCCCGTATTCACAATACAGGGGGCACAGGGATGAGTGTCTGTCATAGAGCAGTCGGTCTCGAAAGGTCAACAGATTGAGAGTAGGCAAAAGGAAAGCAACATCAACAGTGTCTGCAAACTATCTCCGAAAACATCAGTCCTCGGCAATTCTAGGCGCGGTTATGGTTGACAAGCAACAGGTATCCGTAACTTTACAAAAACTTTAATCAGCTAAAAAAGAGAGAAGTAGCCTGCCCTGCTTTATCCAGTTAACCCAGTGCAACAACAGAACAACTCGCTCCATTCCGCCTACCCAGGGCTCAGACTGCTCTCAAGGCAAAATCAATCCATAGCTTTGCTTCTATCGACTTTATCACAGCCTTCCAAAAAGGGCACAGGCCACTACAAGGTGCAATCTCCAGACAAAAGGGACAGAGGCTGTCCGGCAGGATTCTACCTGCATCTTGTGGGAAGGCAAGTAGCTGAGCAGCTTTAGACTCTAGATATTGTAGATAGATATTGTAGATGAACCCCGAACAGACCGTCTTCGATTCAGAACTCTCCCCTTGGCTTCTTAGGAAGGATAGCATAGGACACCAAGCCCGCTGCCTAGAAATAGCGTTGACTCTTCGCCGGAGACGACTTTTGCCGTGGTAACCACTCCCCAACGCCAGACCCTGCCGGTTGTCGATTTTGCCGCCTTTCAAAACGGAACGTCAGGTGAGCGGGAGCAGTTTGTCCGCCAGGTGGGGGAAGCGCTGCAACAGATTGGCTTTTTTGCCTTGGTTAACCATGGCCTATCGCCGGAATTGATCCGGGAAGCCTATGAAGCCGCAGAAGCCGTTTTTCTTTTGCCAGAGCCAACCAAGAGAGCCTATGAGGATCCGGCGCTGCTGGGGCAACGAGGGTACACCCCCTTTGGCAAAGAACACGCCAAAGATCATCCCTACCCTGACTTGAAAGAGTTTTGGCACATCGGGCGCGAAGGGGATCCCCACCTTCCTGCCAACATCTGGCCTCGGGAGGTGCCCCAATTTCGCAGGGTGATGGTAGAGCTGTTCGCCCAACTGGAAACCTGTGCCCAGGGCCTGTTGCAGGCGGTCTCTCTGTATCTGGGGGAGCCTGCCGAATACCTGCCCAAAGCGGTGGAAGGAGGAGCCAATCTCTTGCGGGTGATTCACTATCCGCCCCTTCCCGCTGAAGCCCCTCCCCAGAGTTTACGAGCTGCAGCCCATGAAGACATCAACTTGATTACGCTCTTGTGTGAAGCCACCGCACCAGGTCTAGAGCTTCTGCAACGAGATGGATCTTGGCTGCCCATTTCGGCCCTCCCTGGTCAGATCATTGTCGATGCCGGGGATATGCTGCAAAACCTCACCAATGGCCTGCTGCGCAGCACCACCCATCGGGTGACCAACCCCGACAACCCTCAAGAATGCCGCTTTTCCATTCCCTTCTTTGTGCATCCGCGGCCAGAGGTGGATCTCACGCCCTTGCCGACTTGTGTGGCCCGCACCGGCGGGATCCCTCGGTTCCCTTCCCTGACTGCCGGAGAATACTTGGCCCAGCGGTTGAGGGAAATCGGCCTGGCCGAGGCAGGATCCCCGCCCCAGCATTGATCCCAACTGGGGGTCTCTATGGTTCGGATCCCAGCCCTGCCCTACGAGTATGAAGTTCCCAGCCTGTCTCAGTTGGCCCTGGTGATCATCGATATGCAGCGAGATTTCCTGGAACCAGGCGGCTTTGGGGAGATGCTGGGCAATGATGTCACCCAACTGGGATCCATTGTGCCCACCCTGAAGGGGCTGCTGGACTTTTGTCGTCAGAAGGGCCTAACCATCATTCACACCCTAGAGGGTCATCAGCCAGATCTCTCCGATTGCCCGCCCAGCAAGCGCAAACGCGGCAAGGGATCCCTGACCATTGGGGATGAAGGCCCTATGGGGCGGATTTTGATTCGCGGAGAGCCGGGCAACACCATCATCCCTGAGCTTGCTCCGCTTGCGGGAGAGATCGTCATCCCCAAACCCGGCAAGGGGGCTTTCTACGCCACCGAGCTGCAAGCAATCTTGCAAAAGCGCGGCATCACCCACCTGCTGTTCACCGGGGTAACCACAGAAGTCTGCGTGCAAACCACAATGCGCGAGGCCAATGACCGCGGCTATGAGTGCCTGCTGGTGGAAGATTGCACCGCCAGCTACTTCCCAGAGTTCAAGCAAGCCACCCTGGAGATGATCCGGGCGCAAGGGGGCATCGTCGGCTGGACGAGTTCTGCTCAGAACATCCAAAAAGCGTTATCGGGTTTACAGTGAGTGTGAATAACCCAACAAGCGTGAGGCTGAACCGATGACACTGGCTCAGGAGGCAACTGCCCAAGTCCCCGCCTTTTGCGAAGGGATCCAGTACTTCGGGGATCCCTGGCCGGAATTTGACCGCCTGGGCCAGGCCCCTGCAGTGGATGCCGGCACCGGGAAACTGAGGGATCCCGGCAGTCGCATGGCCGCCTACCAAACCTTGCTCTATGCCGATGCCTTGCGCTACCTCACCCTGCAAATGACCGCCAGCAAAGCCTCAGGCCACCCAGGGGGATTTGCCAGCCAAGCAGAAGCCTATGCCGCTCTGGTGTACCTGGGCCAGAAGAACATCCCCACCGAAGTTGGGCACCACGCGCCGGGCTTTTACGCGGCCATGTTTTTGGATGGATCCCTGGCCGAGATGGGCATCCACACCGTCTCCGACCTGCGGGCCCGTTTTCGAGAGCGGGAAGGGCTGTTGGGTCACCTCTCTGGCTACATTCCCGGACTGCTGGCGCCGGCTGGGCCGCTGGGGCAGGGGCAGCACTTTGCCATGGCGGGGGCATTACTCTACCCGGATCGCCTCTTCCCGGTCACGATTGGGGATGGCGGCCTGGGAGAGCCCTATGTGATGAGCTCCATGATTCACTTCCACACGGCTTTCCCGCAGCGCACCAACTTCCTGCCGGTGCTGGTCTGGAACGGCTACAGCCAAGAGCACCACAGCATGATCTCCACCGCCAGCAACGCCCAGATGGCCGAGTATTGGCGGGGCAACGGCTTTGAGGAAGTGGTGTTGGTGGATGCCAAGGACTTTGACGATGCCCAACAGCCTGGCCCTTACGTCGACAGCACTCAGTTTTCCCTAGAAGCCCGCCTTGCCTTTGCCCAAAGGGTGCTGATCGAAATGGAGCGAGCCATCCAATCAGCCCTGAGCGGACAATTAACGGTTTTCATCCTCAAGCAACTGAAGGGGGCTGGGGTACATGCCAAGGGATCCAAGTCCCACAACCTCTACGGCCACCACACTCTGGATCACCCGGACATTGTGGCGGCTCTGCGGGCGCGGGCCTTACATCCGGCAGCTTGGGCCCTGGTGCGACAAAACTGCCAACGGGCAGCCGGGGGGCCAGCCGCCAAGGTGGCGGTTACAGAGTTCGTTCGGCCTTTGCCGCCTTTGGGATCCCTGAACCTGACGGAGTTTCCCCTGGGGGACAAGCAGGTTTCCACCACGGCCATCGGATCCCTGGTGGTGCAGGTGGGGCAGAAGGATCCCGACTTTTTGGTGGCCAATGCCGACGGCAACGAAGCTTCCGGCATTGCCAATGTGAACCAAGGTCTCAAGGTGATTCACCCCACGGTGGATCCCTTATACAACCAACAGCCCCAAGGCCAGGTCTACGAACCCCTGAGCGAAGATGCCTGCGCAGGACTGACGGCGGGCCTAGCCCTCTTCGGCGGACGCTCCCTGTGGTGCTCCTACGAGTCCTTTGCCGTCAACGGCCTACCCATCTGGCAGACGGTAACCCAAGCCATGGCGGAGCTGCGCCGGCCCACCCCCTCGGCCATTGCCCTCTTCACTGCCGGCGCTTTGGAACAGGGGCGCAACGGCTGGACCCACCAACGCCCGGAAATTGAGGCCTACCTGGCGGCCATGATGCGCAACGGCAACATCTTTCCCCTCTTCCCGCCGGATGCCAACTGTGCCCAAGCTGCCTACGAATGGGCCCTATCCACCTGCAACAAAGGGATCCCTATCATCGCCAGCAAAACCCCCCTGCCCATCCGCACCACCCTCGAACAAGCCCGCCAAGCAGTAGAGCAGGGCTGCACCGTCCTTCAGGAACTTCCTGGATCCCGCACCGTCGTCTTTGCCGTGGTGGGGGATATGATTCTCCTGCCCGTGTTCGAGGCGGCTGAGCAGCTCCAAGCCCAAGGGATCGGCTGCAAGATCGTCTCGGTGATTAACCCCCGCCGTCTGTATCGCCCCGGCGACGTGGCTTGGTCCACCTGTGCTCAGCCAGATGGGGAATTCATGTCCGACCAAGAATTTGCCGCTTGGTTTGCCGGCGAGGCCCTCATCGGCGTAACAGGCGGATCTAGCCTGATGCTCGAACCCTTGATGTTGCGCTATGCCGGCCCGCGGGATTTCTTCGCTTGGAAACGCGGGGAAACCACCGCCACCCCCGCCGAATTGATGGACTACAACGGCCTGACAGCTCAGGCACTAGCAGAACGAGCCAAGCAACTGCTATGCTGAGGGCGAGCTTTTAGCTTGGTTAGCATTGTCCACCTTATTTTTTCCTATGACTGCGGCTAGCTATCTCCGAGAGAAGCTTGAGAGGATATCTCCCACCGAGAGGGTAGAGCGAGTTGTTGTCCAACACTTTGCTGTTCCTCTCCTGCAGGCGCTTGGCTTTGACGACTCGGAAATTAGAGATGAATTCGAGACAGGTTGCGGCCAGGTCGATCTCGCAGCAAGAAAGAACGGAGATCCTGAAGATATTTTCTTTAGATCCCCGAAGAATCCCTACTTGCTTTTGGAGGCAAAATCTAGAGCAGTTAATCTCAGAGAAGGATCTTGCTATAGAGATGCAGTTTGTCAGATAGAAAGTTACTTGCTTGCCAAGAACTGCAAATCTGCAAAATGGGGAATTATCACCAATGCAAATAACATCCAGCTTTGGAGGAAGCACGGAAAAGTCGTTCACCCCGCTACAGCAAACCTTGATATTAGCTCAGATAACATTGAGAGCATAGTGCGTAACTTGCGAGACAAGATAGAAAACTATGAGCGCGCTCTGACTGTATGCGTGTATAACAATAAAGGGGGCGTAGGCAAAACAACGACGATCATTAACCTTGCGGCA
>NZ_JANSIC010000091.1:0-1421 GCF_047461955.1 Synechococcus sp. R55.7 | reverse complement strand
TCGACTGCCCAACTCAATGGCTTTACTTCAGCCAAAGTGGTGTTTTTGCTGCCGATGTTATTTTGATACCTACCCGCCCCGACGATCTGTCTTCCCTGAATAATGCTGCTAGAGTAATCACCAGCTTTGTTCCAGAAACTGCTAAGTCACGACAGGATGGCGGCCCCAGGACTTTGCCTATCTTTTTCAACGGCGTCTCTTCGGGAAGTGAATACACTATTAAACTAGCTAACGAAGAGATACGTAAGCTTATCAACCAGGAGAAAAGTGTAGATCTACTTCCATATTTCTGGCCGCATTTTAAGAAAGGTAATGAAAACAAAAGCATTTTTAGGATACCTGACTATGCAGTGATATCCTCTGCAAGCTTTGATCGAACTCCTGCCGTCTTTAAGCACAGGAGAGTTTTAGAATACTACCAGAGTCTTGCCCGTGAGTACTTTATCGATGAGTGAGTTTTCAGATCTAGGTAGGTTGGTTAACTTACCCCTTGAGAGCATTACGCCCGCCGATGGGTTTTCTGCTCCCTCCTTCCTTGTTGCCGCAGCCGCAGATCAGCTAAGGGCGACAGGAGGACACAACTGGGTTCCTCTGCTGGTGGTCGAGGCTGGCGACTATCAGTACAAAGCCATTGGTAACCATTTTGTCTATGCAGTTGCTCAAGAAGCGGGACTGGAAAGGCTATGGTGTATCGTTGTCGATCCTGATCCAGAGCAGGTTAAGCAGGCCCAGATTCTCGCCAAAGAAATTGTTCCGAAGGTAAATTTGACCAATACATCGAGAGAGACTATCTTGGCTGCGCTAAGATACCTAGCCGAGCAACCCAGCAGTCCCCTCAAGGGAGTCGATGTAACCATTGCAGCTGCCCGGATTGCAGAGGCGGATAGAAGTTGGTGGCAGGACTTAACCCCCATAACCAAGCTTGGGTGCAAAATTACGCGAGGCAAAAAACTGGATGCCCTATCGGAAGTATTTTTCGTAACTCCTACAGCGTTGCCCCCTACTCTGAAGAAATCATCCAAGAGATCTGCGGCATCCGCTGGCGCGAAGAAAGCGACCTCAACTCGCTCGCGGAAAAAAACAGAGGGAGAGAGCTGAAAGGGATCCCTTCAAAAACATATTCTCCTCTCCACATCACCGAGGCCCGACTCCGCTTGCTGTGGGATGCCTGCCTCAAGCCTCCCTTTGAATGGCTACTGCCACCCAAACAGCCTTGGCCGCTCTCAACAACAGCCTCCATGGCAGGTATGCTCTGCTTACCTAGGACGACCGGATCCATCTGGAGCTCATGCACAGGATGATCACCAGCATCTTGGAGATCGACCTGACCCAAACCGTCCGGTATTATCTTGACCACAGGGATCCCCCCCTTATCGCCTGGATCCTGGGCCGTGATCAAGCGCTCCAGACCTGTTGAAACC